>JAAZHL010000194.1 GCA_012510755.1 Leucobacter sp. | reverse complement strand
TGCTTAGCTACTTGTTCGAACTGTTTGGCTACTTGTTCGAACTGCTTATCTATTTGTTCGAAGCGCAAGTCGACAAGCTCGAACCGTTTGTCGATCAGATCGAAGCGCACCTCGAGACGGCGTTCGAGTCGAACAATGAGCAGGTGCACCCCAGCAAAGATGGTGGCAACCGCGCCAATGATGGCGACGATCACTCCGATGACATCTGCAGACACGTACACACCTCGATTCTTGTCGGCCTTCAGAGGGTATGCAAGCGAGGTTAGCGAGAATGTGCAACTGGATTCAGCTCAACGTCCGGGTATGTGCATAACACCCAGAAACCGCGATATTGTGCGGGCTGTGAGCGACAAGTGGCGGCGCATTTCACCACGACCGGAGTGCTTTCTTGACTGCTTTTCGGGCTCCATCGTGAGCGGCCAGGCAGACCGCCTTGCGTGGGCAGTTGTGGCTGCCTGGGCGTGCGCCCGGGGTTGCTCACCTTCTTGGGTGGGCAGTTGTGGCCGCCCGCCCGCGAAAGGGCCGCCACAAGTGCCCATCTCTGTCAGGAAAGCTCGCCGAGCCAGCCACAAGTGCCCACCGCTCGTGGGAAGACCAGCCGCCGGCTACCCGGCCGCCCGCTGCGCGCCGCGCACCTTCAACGCGCCGCGCACCCGCAACCCGGCGACCACCACCCAGCGCACCGGCGACCGCCAAACCCCCGCATACCGCTTACGCATGAACCGAATCGCGCTCGAAGTCATCGCGCGCTCGGCCACCTCGCTGTGCTTCTTGAGTGAGTGCCCTCCGGTGTGACGAATGGTCACGGCTGGCTCAAACACGTTGACCCACCCCGCGAGACCCAGCCGATAGCCGAGGTCGATGTCTTCGAAGTGCAAGAAGTATGCCTCGTCCCACCCGTGCACGTCTTCGTACGCCTGGCGGGTCACCATGACCGCCGCGCCAGAGAGCCAGCCCGCGTTTCGCCGCACATCGTAGTCGGCCGAGTTTTTGTACGCGCGCGACCACGGATTGCTCGCCCATACCTTGCCGAAGAGCGCGTGCCCCACCCCGGTGGCGACCGACGGAATGTTGCGGGCCGAGGGGTAGATGCTGCCGTCATCGTTGAGCGTGCGGGGGCCGATGCTGCCGCCGCGCGTTTCGGTGAGCAATGCTGACGCGAGTTCGCCGATCGCGGGCTCGATGAAGATGACGTCGGGGTTGCAGAAGAAGTACGCGTCGAATGGTGGTTGTGCGGTGCTTGCAGCACGAGGATCCACCGCGCCCCCGCCCACACCACCCATCTCAGGTGCATTCGCAGCTTCGAGCAGTGCGGCGACACCGGCATTCATGCCAGCGCCATACCCAGGGTTCGTTGCCAGCTCAACATACAGTGCACCAAATCGCTGCGCGAGTGCGGCAACCCCGTCGGGGCCTGGCTTGTTGTCGACGACCGCAACTGGCACCGCATCGCCGTGATGCTCACGAAGGCTCGACAGAAAGGCTTCGAGTGCGTCGCCTGAGCCGTAGCTCACGGTGACGACCCCAACGCGGGGGTGTTGCGGGCTCGGCTCGGTCATGGGCTCCATTCTATTGAGGCGGTGCGCGATAGGCTTGTTCGCATGAAGGGCATCATTTTGGCTGGTGGATCAGGCACGCGACTCTGGCCGATCACCAAGGGCATCTCGAAGCAGCTCATGCCGATCTATGACAAGCCGATGATCTATTACCCGTTGTCGACGCTGATGATGGCGGGCATTCGCGAGGTGTTGGTCATCACGACTCCTGAGCACAGTGAGCAGTTTCGTGCGCTGCTGGGCGATGGGTCGCAGTTGGGCATGTCGATCGAGTACACGGTGCAGCCGTCGCCTGATGGGTTGGCTCAGGCATTTATTTTGGGTGAAGAGTTCATCGGCGATGACAGTGTGGCGCTGGTGCTCGGCGACAACATTTTTCACGGCACCGGTCTCGGCACGAACTTGCGCAAGCACAACGAGCTCGAGGGTGCGGTGGTGTTCGCCTACCATGTCGCGAACCCGCGCGCCTATGGCGTGGTCGAGTTCGACGAGCAGATGCGGGCGCTGTCGATCGAAGAGAAGCCTGAGCATCCGAAGAGCAATTATGCGGTGCCGGGGCTGTACTTCTATGACAATGATGTGATCGAGATTGCGAAGACCATTACGCCGAGCGCGCGCGGTGAGCTCGAGATTTCGAGTGTGAACGAGCACTATCTCGAGGCGGGCCGGTTGAATGTGCAGGTGCTTGAGCGTGGCACGGCATGGCTCGACACCGGAACCTTCGAGTCGATGATGCAGGCGTCTGAGTACGTGCGGGTCATTGAAGAGCGGCAGGGTTTTAAGATCGGCTGTATTGAAGAGATTGCATGGCGAAATTCGTGGATCAGCGATGCCGATCTCGCCGCCCTCGCCGCCCCGCTGGTGAAGAGCGGCTACGGCCAATACCTGGTGAGCCTCACTGACTGATCGCAAGGGGCTGCTAGGCCGAGAGTTGCAGATTTGTGAGGCACGAGGATCGCCGATTATGAGCAGACTCATCTGCACCTTGCGCAACAAAGTCAGCGGCTTGAAAGTGTTGCGGCTGCGACTCAACGGGGCCCGTTTCCGCCCGTCGCCCCGAACGTCGGGCGTGCGGGAGTGTTTGTCGGGGCAGCGAATACTGCGGGGCAAGGGTGGGCCTGGGCGCGAACGCTCGAACGGGCAGAGCCTTCTCTTCGAGCTGTGAACGCGAGTTATACAAATGAAGAATTGAACACCGGGTTTCAGTTTGCGATCGACCTATGGGTGCACTATAGCTATTCGGCCAACAGCAATAAATGGTAACGGAGGCAGCTGTCTACTTTCGAGAGCTATCGAGCTGTGCTCATTGAATCTGGCAGCTCGGTGCTCGCGAGATTATTCGATGAAGACACCGGTGCCAGGCAGAATATTTGATTCGGTCGGGTGTGAAGGTTGTTTTGATCTTTGACGGAAGCGATATTCGCTCACCTGCCCTCCCACATGGCGGCGGAACCGCTTTCTCGCCTTCTACCCGACCCTGAGTTCGCACAGATCTTCAG
>JAAZHL010000193.1 GCA_012510755.1 Leucobacter sp. | reverse complement strand
TTCCTGAAGAACCGAGCGAGCAAGCCGACGAACTCGATGAAGACAGCGATTTTCCGTGGTTCAGGTTCGGCGACCCGAACGAAGGCCAGAGCGAAGCGCCGCAGCAAAACCTGGCGACCGCGACCAGGGTGACCCTGCCGGTGGTGCAAACAGATGCATCGATCAACCCGGGCAACTCTGGCGGCGCGCTTTTGAACGCGAACGCCGAACTCATCGGCATCAACGTGGCGATCGCGTCAAACTGCGGTGACTCCAGCACCGCGGGCAGTGATGGCCTCGGCTTCGCAATTCCCATCAACATGGTGACCCGCGTGGCTGACTCGATCATCGCGGGTGAGCAGCCGTCGCACGGGCTGCTCGGCATCGGGGTGAATGACTCGACGGCCGACACTGACGAAGACCGTAACGTGGCTGGCGGCCTCATTAGAGAGCTGACACGTGGTGGCCCTGCCGATGTTGCTGGCCTGCGCGTCGGCGATGTGATTACCGCAGTCGACGGCATCCCGGCAGACTCTGGCACCGCAGTCTCGGCGCTGATCCGCATGCACGAGGGCGGCAAAGAGGTGGTCATCACCTATTCTCGCGGGGGTCAGATTGGTCAGGCCGATGTGACGCTTGGCACGCTGGACTGGTAATCGCTGGTTGGCTGCTTTTACCTGCCGACGTTATAGAGTGGCCGAGTGAGTGGCAAGCGATTTGAGTTTGCGGGCGGCAACATCGAAAAACTGCTCGCGGTGCCGAAATATTTAGTGGCAATGGTCATTGCGTGGTTCGTGCCGCGTGTGGCAGATCGCTGGGTATTCGGTAGCGGTATTGGCGTGGCCGAAGGCTCGTTAGCCGTCGCCCGGGCGCTAAAACAAGATGACCCGCAGGCGCACATCTCATGGCTCGTCACGAACGAACACGAGGCCGAGCGAGCGGCAGCTGAGGGTTTCGAAGCCGTCAAACGCACAAGCGCAGCGGGCTTTTGGGCAACACTGCGGGCAGGCCAGATCGTCGTCACCCACGGGCTTGGCGACGTCAACCGGTTCGGGGTGTTTGGCGGTCGCGTGATCAACCTGATTCATGGCGCCCCCTTGAAGAAACTGCATCTCGACTCACCCGTCACCACCCAATTCAGGGGCCCGGCACCGTTGCGCGCACTGCTGCGACGAATGTATGTAGCGGGCACCAAACAAGTGTCGATGTACGTGGCTGGCTCGATCACGGCGGCCGAGCGACTGCGATCGGCATACCGAGTCGACCCCGGTAAAGTGCAGGTGCTCGGCGACCCGCGTGATGATGCGCTGTGCGAACAGGCCGCTGACCCGCAGGCCGCAGCACTGGCGCGCGATGAGGTGCGCCGGCTGCTTGCGCTCGAAGACAGCGCAGACCGCGAACACACAACGCGCGAGAAACTGGTGTTGTACGCGCCCACCTGGCGAGACGGCAAAGCCGACCCCGCAGAACCAACACCGACCGAAGCGCAACTCATCGCCGCGACACTCGAACGCATCGGGGCGAGGCTCGTCATCAGGCCGCACCCACTCGGCAACGGTGCATATGAGGCGCTGCGTGGGCCCCAGGTGCAGATGCTCGGCAGCGATGTGGTGCGCGACATTACACCGTTGCTCGGCGCGTTCGACGCGGTCATCACCGACTTCTCATCGTTGGCTATCGACTTTTCGCTGCTCGGTCGCCCGATCGTGTGGTTTGCCCCAGACCTGGCAGAGTATTCGCTCAGCAGGGGGCTCTACGAGCCCCTCGAAGTGACATCAGGCGGGCGGGTGCAACACGACTGGCATGCCGCCATCGACTGGCTTGAACGAGTGCTGACGCCGGGCACAATTGAGAGTCGTGCAGCCGCGCACGATGCGACCGCGCTCGCAGCAAGATTTCATGCCTACGCGGCCGGAGGCGCGGCTCGACGGGTGATCGCGGCCGTTCGTCGTCTCGCCCTGAAAGACGAAGAACGCATTGCGTTAGGCAGCGTGTTCTTCGAGAGTTTCTATGGTCGTCAAGTCAGCTGCAACCCACTCGCACTTGACCGTGAGATTGCCCGTCAGCTGCCAGACATTCCGCGCTACTGGAGCGTCATCAGCGAGCGTACCGAGGTGCCCGACGGGGCAACCGCACTGCTGGTGGGGTCGCCCGATTGGTATGCCGCCCGGCGCCGGGCATGGTTGCTGATCGTTAACGATTGGCTGCGGTATGGTTTTCGGCGTGCGCCACACCAGACTGTGCTGCAGACCTGGCATGGCACGATGCTGAAACACTTGGCACTCGGCCGACCCCGCGTGAGCCTTCGCACACGGCTCGCGATTCACCGCGAGAGCCGCAGATGGAACCTGTTGCTCTCACAAAATCCGCATTCGTCCGAACAGTTCCGCGCGAGCTACGCCTATCGGGGTGAGGTGCTTGAAGTTGGCTACCCGCGAGACGATCGGCTCGCGAACGCAGTCGCTGGCGGTACGAGGATCGCCCTCACCGTCGACGCGGCTCGCCGCACTCTGGGCGTGCCCACCGATGCCAAGGTGCTTGCCTATGTGCCGACCTGGCGTGACGGTGGCGGCACGGTCGACCTGCTCGACGTGCACGCGCTCGCGGCCGATCTTGGCGACGAGTGGGTGGTGATTGCTCGTGGGCACACCCGCAGCGCGGGCTCGTACCTCGCCGACCAGGTGCGGGTCAGAGACGCGAGCGCGCACCCCGACGTGAACGATGTGCTGTTAGCGGCAGATGTGTTGGTGACCGACTACTCCTCGGTCATGTTCGATGCGTCGGTTGCCCGCGTACCCATGCTGTTCTACGTGCCTGACCTGGCGGCTTATCGCGACCGAGAGCGGGGCTTCACCTTCGATTTTGAAGCGACCGCCCCCGGCCCCTTGCTCACACAGCGCGCGCAAGTTGTGCAGGCTGCCCAGGCGAGGGTCGCCCTCGGCGACAACTACGACGCCTGGCAGGCCCGATTCAACCCGCATGACGACGGGCTCGCCGCTGCGCGCGTCGTGGCAGCGCTGCGCGGGCGCGGGGCCCTCGGCGACACTGTCGAGTAGCCTGCGGGGCTCGTCTGCCTGCCCGTTTGCTCGCTTGCCTACCGGTCTGTTGGGTGAAGCCCCGCCGTGGCAGCTCAGACGCGCGAGCGGTCGACGGTGCGACCGGCACCGCCAACCAAACCAAACAAAAACCCGCTGCCCCAGCACAGGTGCATGATGATGAGCGCGGCACAGCCACGCACACGCTCACTACCGCGTATCCCAGGCAAGCGTGTTGAGGCGAACACCACGCCCAAGAGATACACGAGCCAGATCAGATGCACCAGTGACCACCACGGCCACGGCGTCACGCCACACACCTGCAACACCAGCACGATGAGGCTGATCGCAAGACTCAGCACGAGCGTGCCAGGGGCAAAGAAGCGCCAGGGAGTCTCTGCCGGGTAGCGGCGCACCAACACGGCACGCCATGCCCCGGTCGCGAAAAACTGTTTCGCGAGCGCCGAATAGCTTGCGCGTGGCCAGTACGTCACTCCCAGCGCGGGCTCGAACCACACCAGGCCGCCCGCCCGCCGAATACGCAGGTTGAGCTCCCAGTCTTCGCCGCGCCGAATGTATGGGTCATACC
>JAAZHL010000192.1 GCA_012510755.1 Leucobacter sp. | reverse complement strand
TCGCCACTCCGGGCACCGCGTCTACACCCTCAATTACGAAGAGCCACATAACCCCGAGTTTCATCAGAACATTAATCTCCTCTTACACACAGAGAGAGCCTGCACGGAAACGCTGAGTTGTCGGCCTTCCCGCGCAGGCTCTCCATATATTGGTCGAAGCGTTCTCAGACGAGCTGCTCCACGTCGACCTTCACTTCTTCTGCAACTTTCACGGTACGCGGAGGCACTGCCTTAATTGCCAGATAGGAAGCGGTACCCGCAAGAACTACCGTAATTAGCGGAGCAAGTTGCGCGAGCAAAGGCGCTCCGCTCTGTTCGGTAAGCCAGATGCCAAGTGCCGAGACCGCCAACCAAATGATCGCACCCGGGGCGATCGCTGGCAAATGAGAGCCACGCACCTCTGGCAGCAAAGTCGGACGCTTATTTGCCCAGGCAATGTAGACGAGCGCGATCGCCACCCACGCAGTGACGAAGACTCCCTGCCAAGCAAGAGCTTTAAGAATCCAAGTGAGCACATCGGTCAGCATCACGAGATAAACGACAGCACCAGTGATCACTACATATACCCAGCGCGGAAGTCGAACCCGGAACAACCGACGGAATACTGCATCAAGGTTAGTCGAAGACATGTAATAGCTCGCGCTGTTGATCCTGGTTTGAGACGCAATCACCACGATGACACCGATGAGGCCAAGAGAACTCACTACGGCTTCCACCACACCGGTCTCAGTTCCTTGCACGCCCCAGGCTACGACAAGAAAGATGCCGACGAGCCCGTTGAAAAGGAATGTCATGATGTAGAAGACCCAGCCAAAGGTGATCGTGCTGTGGAACTTTGCGTCTTTCTTGCGACCAAAGCGTGCGAAGTCGAACGTGTACATCATCATGATCCACACACCCATATAGATAAGGAAGACGGTGAGCCAGCCAGGCAGCACACCACCCTCGATACCGGTCGGCCAATCAGCTGCGGCTGGCATGCCACGGTTGATGAGGCTCATGACGACCGCTGCGATCAGACCAAGGAAGTAGATTGGCAGCAAGTAGCCGTTCAGCCGGTCGAGCCACCTGCGCACCCCGCCCATAGCGAGTGGAAGCGCGTACACGACACAGACCAGATACCACCATTTAATGTCACCACCGAAATAAATCTGCAGCGCAACAGCGATCATGGTGGCTTCGAAGACAATGTAGTAAATAGCTGTCGCGGCAAGGATGAGCGCGGCCAGAGCCGAACCAATGACGCCGAAGAGTGAGCGTGAAAGCAGCTCTACCGTCAGCCCAGTACGAGCGCTGTAGTTCGACAAGATTGCGTTAATGATGCCGTAAGCAACGATCGATAGGCCCATCCCAATGAGCGTGTCAGCCACGCCAACCACGCCAGCGGATGCAACGGCGATGTAGAGCCAGAACATCGCCGAAAATAACGCCCACCACGCCATGGTGAGCGACCATCTACTTGTCCGCTCCTCTTTAGGAAGCACATAACTCGAATAACTCACAATCGTTTCTCCTTTGAAATGAAAATTGAGTGTTTTTGCAAACCGCTTGAACGGCTGCGTAAGCAAGTACAGATAGCTAGAGAAAATGAGCCGCGATACTTCGACACATTTGGGCAAGCCCATCAGACGTGCCCTCCCCTAACTATGAACGTGGGTCTCGGGGGGAATTAATCCACCCCGAGACCCACGAATCAACTACGCGTCCAGTTGAATACGGCGCTGCTCAGTAGCTGCCGCATCGAGCTGAAGCTCGTCGTCGAGAACGACACCATAGGTGTTGTAAGCTTCCTCGCGGCTAATGATCTCGTTGCGCACGTCGACTGCGACGGACTCTCCGTCACGAACAAGTGCGTTGCCCCATCCACCGCCACCACCACTGTGGAAGACAAACGACTCACCGGGTTGGAATTGCACGCCGCCGAGCATCTGTGGTAGCCACTCACCCGTGACATCGTCGGTACCGCCGATCGAGCTGATGGTGCCATCGGCCTTCTGACGCAGCTGCTTCTGGCGGGCCCCAAAGCCGCCCCCGCGAACGCCAGGTGAACCCTGACGCGTACGCGACGACTCCATATTAATGATCTGGCCACGGCCAAGGAACTCCACTTCGAGACGCACACCAGAACCACCGCGGAACTTGCCCGCACCAGCAGAATCCGTAGTCATCTCAAAAGAGTTGTACCGGATTGGGAACAGAAGCTCAGCAGTCTCCGCCGGCAAGTTCTGGCAGTTACCGAGCGGATCCATTGTTACGTGCATTCCGTCATTGAACGGTGTCCCGCCCCATCCACCAGCTGGCAGGTCAGTAAAGATGTGGATCTCGTCGGTCTCAGGATCTGCCACACTCGCAACAAACCAGTTTGCCTCCGCATAGGTTGAGGCCACGATCTGATCCGGAATAGCCTGCGCAAGCGCAGTCCAAATAGCGACCGTGAGCTTCGAGGAAGCTGCGGTGGTGCAACCAAGGGTCGGGGCGGGCCAGCGTGGGTTCACCCAGGTTCCTTCGGGGATCGTGATATCGATCTGACGGTACATACCCGCGTTCGCCGGCGCCTCCGGGTTCAGGAAGAACTTAAGCGAGTAATAGATCGCAGAGATCGAGTTAGCCAACGGTGAATTGACCGGACCAACTACTTGAGGGTCACTTCCCGTGAGGTCGACATGAATTCGGTCGCCCTTCACTTCCAAAGTGACGTTTGCGACCACAGGATCATCACTGAACCCATCACTATCCACATAGTCGCTGCCCTTGTATACGCCATCAGGAATACGCTCGATTGCACGGCGGGTCATAAGCTCGGTGTAGTCAAGCACCTCGCGCATACCCTGGCGCAACTTCTCAGCACCGTAACGCCGGGCTAGTCGCTGGATCTCTTCTCGAGCAGCCCAAAGAGCGCCAAGCTGAGCCTGAATATTGCCCTCGACGTACTGCGGAGTGCGACTCATATTCTTGATGATCGCAACGAGGTCGTCATTCAGTACCCCCGCAGATACCAGCTTCAACGGAGGCAGTCGGAGACCTTCACCGGCGATGTGTGTGTCATGGTTCTGACCGACGTCAGTCCAGTGTGCACGAGATACCGCGTAAGCAATGATTTCACCTTCAAAAAACACAGGTGCCGTAAGTGTTACGTCGGGGGTATGCGTGCCACCCATGTAGGGGTCGTTAAGCACAAAGACGTCGCCGTCTTGCAGTGTGTCGCGCGGGTAGCTCTTCAGAGACGCCCGTGCGGAGAAATGCATCGCTGCGATGTGTACCGGGCAGTTAGCTGTCTGTCCAATCAACTCAATGTCGGCATCAAAGACCGCATTCGAGAAGTCCACCATATCGTAAATGATCGGTGAAAATGATGCCTTCTGAAGCACCTGGCTCATTCGTTCACACGAATACTCGAACCCGCGTCGCATCACTTCGAAAGTGACGGGATCGAGCTGAGAATTCTGGGGCGTCGTAGTCATGCTGCAACCTCTTTCTTTTCGATGATGATGTGTCCATATCGGTCAACGTGTGCCTCCGCAAACGGAGGTACAAAGACGACACCGTGTTCTTGTTCGACGACCGCAGGGCCGGGAATCAATAGATCAGCCGTCGTTGAACTCGAGTCGAACACCGGGATGGTCTTGTAGGACCCGTCGAAGAAAACTCTCCGCTCACGTGGCGCCGATACTTCCTTGCTCGCTGAACCAGCCATCGAGTCGTCGCTCGGCTTGTCAGTGAGGCCAACGGCCGTCACTCGCAGGTTGACAATGGCCATGGGGAACTCTTCGGAGTAGACACCGTACTCGCGTTCATGCTCAACGTAGAATGCCTTTGAAATTTCATCCAAGCTGTCAACGCTCAGAACGCCCGATGGAACCGGCGTCGTTACCTCGTAAGACTGCCCCACGTAGCGCATCGCAGCAAAGCGGTCAATAGTAACTGAATCTTCCCGAGCACCGTCACGCTTGAGCAGTGTTCGCGCCCGATTCTCTAGATCTTCATATGCAGCGTTGAGGGCCGCATAATCAATCGTTTCAAGCGGCGTATAGAACGTCGCCTCCAAGTCATGACGAATGTCCATGGTGATAGCACCGAAAGCACAAGCCACGCCTGCATACGGGGGGACTACGATGCGTTCAACGCCAGCAGCACTCGCTACCTCGAATGCGTGCAGGCCGCCAGCACCCCCGAATGCGACGATCGTGTGGTCACGTGGGTCTCGACCACGATCGCTGGAGACCATCCGGATAGCACCCGCCATGCCCTCATTCACAATATTGATGATGCCTTCGGCACACTCCTCAACCGTCATGCCGAGCGGATCGGCAACGGTTCTGATTGCGTTCTTTGCAGCTTCAATATCTAGATCGAATTTGCCACCCAGGTCGGGACTGATGCGGCCGAGCACGACGTTTGCATCTGTCACGGTGGGCTTGTCACCACCGAGACCATAGGAAGCAGGCCCAGGCACAGCACCGGCACTGTGGGGGCCAACTCGGAGTGAGCCACCATCATCGATCCAAGCAATCGATCCACCGCCGGCACCGATGCTTCGGATATCGAGCATCGGCACGATGATCGGCATCTCCCATTCAAGCTCGTACTCATCCGTCACGAGCCCGCGGCCGTTCTCAAGCAGTGCGGCTTCGTAGCTGGTACCGCCCACATCGGTCACGATCAGGTTCTGGTCTCCGATAAGCCGACCGATGTAGGCACCCGCCGCGACTCCACCAGCAGGGCCAGATTCGATGAGCTCTTCTGGTCGTTCCTTCGCCGCGCTGCTGGACATCATTCCGCCGTTACTCTTAACGATGTAAAGCTGCGCGGTAAAGCCCTCGTTTTGCAACTGCTGTTCCAAACGTGACATGTAGTCACCAACGACAGGCAACAGCGCCGCACGGATCGCCGTGGTAGTAAAGCGACCGAGCTCACGAAGCTTCGGCTGTGTTTCCGATGACAATGCCAGCTGCGCATCTGGAATGAGCTCGAGCACAATCTCCCGAGCAAGCCTTTCGTGCTCACCGCTTTGATACGCGTTGATAAATGCGATTGCAATGTTCTTGATGCCGCGATCCCGAATCTCAGTCACGATCTCTCGCAACTGATCCCGGTCCAATGGCACAACTACCTCACCTGAGGAACTCATTTTCTCCGTCACACCAAAGCGGTTACGACGTGAGATCAAAGGCGATGGCTTCACTTGATACGGATCGTACAAAGCTTTACGCCTCTGTGCGCCGATCTCGAGCACATCACGGAACCCCGCAGTCGTAATCAGCGCGGGCTCGGGGTACTTGCGTTCAATAAGTGCGTTGGTCGCGATCGTCGTGCCGTGCACAAAGGTCGAGATTTGCGATGGTGCGATCTCTGCTTTCGCGAGAGCGTCCAATACACCCACAGAACGATCGTGCGGGGTCGAGAGCACCTTTGCCGTCCGAACCCCATCAGCGGTGGGGTTTTCCTCATCCCACGCATAAAGATCAGTGAAAGTACCACCGATATCTACTCCAATACGAAACATGGATTTCCTTCCGTTAGCCGTGTTTTTCCCGGTTCGGAAGGAGCGATACCGTCAGTTCGCATAGGTGCGGAAGTTCGGTTTGGCGCTGCTTCGAGCCGGGTTAGTTACAAGTAAATTCACTGCGCACGGGCAGTTCATCGTAGAAAACACGTAAAAGCGCGCGATGTGCCATGTTGCGTTGAGATGGGGTGCCAGGATCACCCATTCACGATGCGCACTTTACCCATGTTGGTCGGCGCGGGCATCACTACGCAGCAGCCAAACGCTCTGCACGCGACCATGAGTGTGCAGCGGGTCAGCCGCCCAGCTGCTTGAAACTCTGCCGCAGCTCGGTGACCCACTGCGTGATCGCCCGCAGATCAGGTTTGCCCCCCGGCAGGCGCGGCTAAGTCTCGGTCTCCTTCACCCAACCTGGCT
>JAAZHL010000191.1 GCA_012510755.1 Leucobacter sp. | reverse complement strand
CGTTATCGCTGGCCGACTTCATCGCCTTCTGCGTTGCGGCGTGCTTCGCTGCTGCCGATTCGAGCAGCGCGTTAAAAATGCGCGACTCAATGTAATCGGGAAGCAGCTTGTCGAGCACGACTTCTGCCTCTGGCTCAAATTCGTAGAGCGGGTTGGTGTCTCCCGGCTCAGCAACGCCTTCAACGATCTGCAGCGGCAGCAGGCGAACGACCTGCGGCACCTGGCTGACCATGCTCACGAGCCGGTTGTAGACGAGGTGAATCTCTTGCACGCCACCTTCAGCGCTGTCACGCGAGAATGCTTCGATCAGCGAGTCACTAATCTCTTTTGCCATCTCGAAGACGGGGCTTTCAGTGCCACCGGTCCACACACGCTCGGCGGCACGCTGACGAAACGAGAAGTACCCCTGAGCTTTACGCCCGATCAGGTAGTACGAAACATCTTTGCCTTCGCTGCGCAGCAGCTCACTGAGCTCTTCTGCTTCGCGTAGGGCCTGCGAGTTAAACGCGCCAGCGAGGCCGCGGGCTGAAGTAATGATCACGACTGCTGCGCGGTTCACAACCTCGGCCTCTGTAAGCAGAGGGTGGTCGGTTTTCGAGTGAACGGCGACAGCCGAAACTGCGCGGGTGATCGCGTTCGCGTAGGGGGTTGAGGCTTCGACGCGGGCCTTTGCCTTCTGACTGCGAGATGCAGCGATCAGCTCCATCGCACGGGTGATCTTCTTGGTCGTCTGGGCAGAACGAATCTTCTGCCGGTAGACCCGAAGTTGCGCTCCCATGTCTCTCCTGTATCGGTTGAGCTAGCTAGTTTTTGAAGAACGAGGATCTGGGGCGCCCGTGGGCGCCCCACTCCCCTTACTTCTTGATGACCAGCTGCTCCTGCTGAATCTCTGCCTCGTCAAGCGCGTCGAACTGCTCAGAGAGCGACTTGCCGGCTGAGGTGCGGAACACCAGTTTGAAGTCAGCGATGCTCTTCTCGAGCGCGGCAACGGTGTCGTCGTCGAGCACATTGGTTTCACGCAACGTGTTCAGCGCCTCAGTGTTGTTCGCCACGTAGTCAAGGAATTCACGCTCGAAGCGCAGAATGTCTTCGACCGGAACCTAGTCGAGGTGGCCACCCGTGCCAGCCCAGATCGACACCGTCTGGTCTTCGACCGGGTACGGCGTGTACTGAGGCTGCTTCAGCAGCTCGGTGAGGCGCGCGCCACGCTCAAGCTGCTTGCGGCTTGCCGCGTCAAGGTCGCTCGCGAACATCGCGAAGGCCTCAAGCGCACGGTACTGTGCGAGTTCGAGCTTCAACGTGCCCGAAACCTTCTTGATTGACTTCACCTGTGCGTCGCCACCAACTCGAGACACCGAGATACCCACGTCAACGGCGGGGCGCTGGTTCGCGTTGAAAAGATCTGACTGCAAGAAGATCTGGCCGTCGGTGATCGAAATCACGTTGGTCGGAATGTACGCAGATACGTCGTTCGCCTTGGTCTCGATGATCGGCAGTCCGGTCATCGAACCGGCACCGAGATCGTCGCTCAGCTTGGCACAGCGCTCGAGCAGCCGCGAGTGCAAGTAGAAGACGTCACCTGGGTATGCTTCACGCCCCGGTGGGCGGCGCAGCAAGAGTGACACCGCGCGGTAGGCTTCAGCCTGCTTCGAGAGGTCATCAAAAATGATGAGTACGTGCTTGCCACCGTACATCCAGTGCTGACCAATAGCCGAGCCGGTGTAGGGAGCGAGGTACTTGAAGCCTGCGGGGTCGCTTGCGGGCGATGCAACGATGGTGGTGTATTCCATCGCGCCTGCGTCTTCGAGCGCACCCTTCACCGAAGCGATGGTTGAACCCTTCTGGCCGATAGCGACGTAGATGCAGCGAACCTGCTTGTTCACGTCGCCTGACTGCCAGTTCGCCTTCTGGTTGATGATGGTGTCGATCGCGATTGCAGTCTTACCAGTCTGCCGGTCGCCAATGATCAGCTGACGCTGGCCACGGCCGACGGGGATCATGGCGTCAATTGCCTTGATACCGGTCTGCAGCGGCTCGTGCACCGACTTACGCTGCATCACACCGGGTGCCTGCAGTTCGAGAGCACGACGCCCTTCGATACCAGCAATCTCGCCGAGACCATCGATTGGGTTGCCAAGCGGGTCAACCACGCGACCGAGGTAGCCCTCGCCCACGGGAACCGACAGGACCTCACCGGTGCGGGTGACTTCTTGGCCTTCTGCGATGCCGGTGAACTCACCGAGCACAACCACGCCGATCTCGTTCTCGTCAAGGTTCTGTGCGAGGCCGAGGGTGCCGTCTGCGAAACGCACCAGCTCGTTTGCCATTACGCCGGGCAGGCCCGCGACGTGTGCGATGCCATCGGCCGCATCAACAACGGTGCCAACTTCGGTTTTCTCAGCCTTCTTGGGCTCGTATGAGTCCGCGAAGTCCTTCAGCGCATCGCGAATCTCTTCGGGGCTGATTGTGAGTTCTGCCATTTCGTTCTCTCTATGTCTCTGCCGGGCAACGCCACGGGGTGAAAAGTCGCTAGCCTGCCAGTTGCAGACGGAGGTCGTCGAGACGCGAGCGCACACTACCGTCGATCACGTCGTCACCGATTTGAATACGAACGCCGCCGACCAGCGAGGGGTCGACAACAGTGGTCACGCGAACCGGGCGTCCGGCGCTCTGCTCAAGCAAACGCGAGATGCGACCGGCTTGTTCGCTGCTCAACGCTTGGGCAACCGTCACAGTAGCCAGCGAGGTACCGCCTTGGTCGGCAGCAACGGTCGCACTCTGACGCAGCGCCACGCTAATCCGACGCCCACGGGGGCTCACGACGAGGTGCCGAACAATCGCAACAGCACCGGCTGACAGCTTGCCACCAAACAATCGCTCGATGAGTGCCACCTTTGCAGATACATCACCAAGCTTGCTACCAAGGCCGAGTTCGAGCTCGTGGTTACTGTCGATCGTGTTCGCTGCAGCCAAGAGTTGATCTGCAAGGCCAGGCTCACTGACAGCTTCAGCGCGAAGCCCAAGCTCTTCGATGCCGTCAACGAGCTCTGCCGGAGTTGACCAAGCCTGAGCGACTGCGGCGCTCAAGATCGAGCGCGCATCGGCAGAGGTCGCACTGAACAACCGTTCAATCAGTTGCGCCTTCGCCTCTGGCGTGCTCAAGCTGTCGGCCAACGCTGCAAGCAACGACGGCGCGCTATCGATCTGCGTTGCAGCCGCAAGCAATTCGACCCCGGTCTGAGCTGCCAGGTTATCGCCGAGAGATGCTCTGGCTACAGCCAAAGCTTCACGTGACGCACTACCCATTAGTTTGCTGCCTTCTCTGAGGCCTCGAGATCAGCGAGAAAGCGGTCGACCAGGGCAGAAGCCTTCTGGTCATCTGCAAGCTGCTCTCCGACCACGCCTGAAGCGAGATCGATTGCCAGCGACCCAACCT
>JAAZHL010000190.1 GCA_012510755.1 Leucobacter sp. | reverse complement strand
CGTCAGATTGCCGCAGAAGCGGGCCTGTCGGTGCCGGGCCTCTATCACCACTACGAGTCGAAGGGCGCGATTCTCGAGGCGCTGTGCGAACTCGCGATGGACGAACTGCTCACGGCATCACGGCGCGCAATGCAGGCGGGCACGACGACGCTCGAACGGTTCGATCATCTCATCAGTTGCCTCGTGCAGTTTCACGCCGAACACGGTGACATCGCGTTTGTGACCTACAGCGAGATTCGCAGCCTGCCAGACGACGCCCGCGAGCGTCACCTGCAGGCGCGCCGCGAAGAGCAGGCGATGGTCACCGGGCTCGTCGAGCAGGGCGTCGCTGAAGGACTCTTCGCGACACCCCACCCGCGTGAGTCTGCTCTTGCTATCGGCACGCTCTGCGTCGGAATCTCGCAATGGTACCGGGCCGACGGCCCCCTGACAGTGCCCGAGCTGATCGACGTCTATCTCGACCTCTGCAAAGACACCGCCCGCATCGTGCGTTGAGAGTGCGAACGCACGAGCGAGGGGTTGGCAAGCCAGATGCGCCCGTCGCCGACAAGCCGAGTGCGCCCGCCAATTGACTGGCGAGCGCACTCAGTTGCGGTCTGGTCAGCAGAGCCTAGATCAGGCCCCGCGCGACCTCGAGAATGTGCGGCACACCCTGTTCGAGCTGAGGTGCGAATGTGTCGCCGGGCCGCTCACCGCGACACCATCTCGTATAGATCGCCTCAAGAAAGACCGAGCTCTTCCACAGCGCGAGCACCTCGTACCACGGTAGGTGTTCGACGCTCAGGCCGGTGCGCTCGGCGTAACGCGCCGCGAGCTGTGCTCGGCTGAGATAGCCCTCACCGTTCGTCGCGGGCGAGAGCTCGAGCGAGATGCCCGGTGCGTCCGCGTCAGAGTAGCTGACTGTGAGATAGCCAAGGTCTGCAAGAGGATCGCCAAGCGCCGCCATCTCCCAGTCGAGCACGGCAAGCACCCGCGCGGGGGCTTCACGACGAAACATGAGGTTACCGAGACGGTAGTCACCGTGCACCAGCGCGGGACGCTGGGTTTCGGGCCGATTCGCTTCAAGCCACGCACCGATCTCTGCGACGAGGGGCAACGAGCGCTCTGACACTTGGCCTGCCAGCCCAGAGAACGTCTTGATTTGGCGTTCGAGGTAGCCTTCAGCTTTGCCAAAGGTTGCAAGTCCCGCGGCTTCGAGGTCGATGCTGTGAATATCGGCGAGAGTGTCGACGAGTTGCTCTGAGATGGCTCGGTGCCCCTCGATCGTGTCGAGTGCAGGCGGCACGGTGTCGAGAATAATCTCACCGTCGAGGTAGTCCATCAGGTAGAACGGCACGCCAAGAACTGTCTCGTCGTCGCACACCGCGAGAATGTTTGGCACCGGCATGCCCACACTCGCGAGCCCCTGTTGCACCCGCGATTCGCGCAGCATGTCGTGGGTCGACCTTGGCAGCGGCGGGCGCGGCCCGCGGCGAAGCACCGCCTGCCTGCCGCCCCGCTCAATCAGGTAGGTGATGTTCGATTGGCCGTCACCGATGCGTTGCCACGCCAGCGGGCCGCTGCCGAAACCAATCTGATCAAAGTATGCAAGCACCCGATCGAGCACCAGCAGCGGTGGTTTGTCGAGCCCCTCGGCGTCGCTCGCAGTAGCGACTACTTCGACACCGTCGGGCTGCGTGATCAACGCTCACCCCAAGTATCACGCCCGTGCTCGTCCACACGATCAAGCGGCTGCTCACCGGCCGCGACCTGCTTCGCACGGCGCGCTGAGGCACGACGCGAGATCGCCCACTTGTGCGTCTCGTTCGAGCCGTCGTAGATGCGGAACGGCCGAACCTCATTCATGTATTGCGAAAGCGGCAGCGCGTCCGTGACCCCGTCGCCGCCGCACAACTGAATGGCACGGTCGATGACGCGGTTGATGGCCTCTGAGCAGTGCACCTTGGCAATGCTCGACAAGGCCGAGCCTGCCTTCGGGTCGGTTTCGAGCAGCACCGAGGTGCGGTCAATGATCGCCGCCGACGTTTCGATATCAATCTCGTTTTGCGCGAGCATTTCTTGGGCGATGCCAAGATCTTGAATGCGGCTGCCGAAGACCTCGCGGGCTGCAGCACGGTCGAGCACGAGGTCTTGCGCACGCTTGGCAAGGCCGAGCCAGCGCATGCAGTGGGTGAGGCGTGCGGGGCCGAGGCGAACCTGCGCATAACGGAAGCCCTCGCCTGGCGCACCCAGCACGGCTTCGTCTTTCACGACGACATCGTCGAAATAGAGGTGCGGGTGGCCGCCGGCCACCGCGGTATCGGTTGCCCGAATTGGGTTGCCGAGGCGCACGCCGGGGTGATCCATGTCGATCAAAAACATCGTTGCGCCGGCAACAATACCCTCAGACTCAACCGCTTCGTTGCGCGCCATGAGAATGCAGAACGAAGCAAGCTCCCCGCCGCTCGAGAATCGCTTGTGCCCATTGATGCGCCAACCGCCTTCAACGCGTTCAGCGAGGGTCTGCAGTGCAGCGGGGTCGCTGCCAGCACCCGGGTGCGGTTCGGTCATACCAAAGCACGACTGCACCTCGCCCGATGCAAGCGGCGCCAAGTACTGAGCCTTCTGCTCGTCGGTCGCGATCATTGCCATCATGTGCATGTTGCCCTCGTCGGGCGCCATGCAGTTGAGCACGGCAGGGCCAATCGGCGAATAGCCAGCCTCGATGAAAATCGAGGGCCAATGCTCGATCGCCACCCCTTGCCCACCAAACTCGACCCGCACATGAAGCGCAAACACCCCAGCATCTTTTGGCAGCAGCATGAGTTCAAGACGACACTCGCGAGTCAGCGAATCACCCGGTTTTGGCTCGGCGGGAATGACCACCTCACGAATGAACGCGCGGGTGCGCTGGCGCAACTCTTCAACTTCAGGGGGCACGGTGCTCATGCTGTTCCTCCAGCGCTCAGTAGGCCACCATCGAGGGTGAGGGTCTGGCCTGTGACCCAGCTTGCGTCGTCCGACACAAAGTATGCGACTGCACCGGCCACGTCTTCGGGGGTGCCGAGTCTCGCGAGTGGGTACCCCGCGGTGACTTCTTCTTCGCGTCCCTCGTAGAGGGCCTTTGCGAAGTTCGTCTTCACCACGGCAGGTGCGACGGCGTTGACACGCACCTCGGGGCCGAGCTCAGCGGCAAGTGTGGTGGTGAGGTGAATGAGCGCCGCCTTGGTGACACCGTAGAAACCGATGCCTTCAGAGGGCACGCGTGCGGCGACCGAAGCGAGATTGATGATGCTGCCGTGACGGGCCTTAAAGTTCAGGCGCTCGTCGTGATAGGCGGCTTGAGTCCAAGCCAACGTGCCCAGCACATTGACTTCGAACAGCTTGCGCGCCGCACTCAACTCAATGTCGACGACGTCACCGTACACGGGGTTGATGCCCGCGTTGTTCACGAGAATGTCGAGGGCGCCGAACTCGTCTGCGACGCGATCCATGACCTCGGTCAAGTGATCTGGGTTGTCGGCTTTGCCGGCGACGTAAATCGCGCTGCCCTCAGGCATCGTCGCGACTGCCTCTTGTAGTGCTTCTTCGCCGCGGGCAGTGATGCACACTCGGGCGCCTTCGGCGACGAGACGCTGAGCGATGCCGAGACCAATGCCTCGGCTCGCGCCGGTTACGATTGCAAATTTACCCGCGAGTCGCTGGGTCTGGGTGCCTGTCATTCGGACTCCGTTATCTTCAGTGGCTGCAACAGGATTGACTATACACTAACCTACCGAGCGCTCGCTCGGTAGGGGTGGGCGGTCAAATTTCCTGAGAGTGGGTAGCCGGTCAACTGTCTTGGGGGGGTGAGAAATAGAGGTTGAAAGTAGAAGGTTAGAAATAGATGCGAGCAATGAACTCAGCGATGCACGCTGGCCGGTCTGAATCTTCGCGTTCGACGGTCGCTGCCCAGGTCAGCTGCAGACCACCCTCGACCTCATCGACAGCGGCCAGCACGAAACGGCCACGAATGCGCGACCCCACTGGCACGGGAGACGTGAACCTCACCTTGTTGAGACCGTAGTTCAGGCTCATCTTGCTGCTCGGCGCCGAGTACACCTGTGCCATCATCGGCACCAACATGCTCAACGTCAAAAAGCCGTGGGCGATCGTGCCACCAAACGGACCCTCCGCCGCACGCTCGGCATCAAGATGAATCCATTGCCAGTCATCGGTCGCATCAGCAAAGGTGCTGACCCGTTCTTGGGTCACCTCGATCCACGAACTGACGCCAACCTCTTCACCAACAGACGCCAGAATCTCGTCGGCACTCTCAAATTCACGCATATCGCTGCTCCTGTTTCGTCAGTTATTCGGTAGGGATCGTGAGCCGCTGTGCAGCCTCACGAATAAGTTCAGGGATGGGGGCGCTTTTACGCGTGTCTCGATCGACATAGACATGCACGAACCGCACCACGGCTGCTGGGCTCTCATGCTCGCCCTGAAACACGGCGAGTTCGTAGGTGATGCTCGAGTTGCCAAGCCGGGTGACCAGCAGACCCACCGCGACCTCGCTGGGGTACTGCAGCTCGCGCATAAAATCGCAGCTTGAGTGCGCGACCACGCCAATCGCCGCGAGTTCTCGCGTGTCGACGCCGGTTGCCCGCATCAGGTAGCTGTTCACCGCAGTGTCGACATATGAGAAATAGACCACGTTATTGATGTGGCCATACGCGTCTTGATCGGCCCATCGCGTCGTGATCACCTCTTCGGCAGGGTAGTCGGCCCGCCGTCTCATCGTTGAGTGTTGCTGCATCGTTGCGTCTTTCAGTGCTGGCGTGGTTGTGGTGGACTGTGGGTCAGGGTCAGGGTCAAGTCGGGTCGGGTCAAGTCGGGTCGTTGAGCGACGAGGATCGCCCCGCCTCTCTCACGAAGCCCGGTCTAGCACGCCACTCCCGTCGTCGATGAAGCTGATGACCTGCCGCAGTTGTGTGCCGTCGGCGAGGTCATCCATGGCGGCGTTCAGGCCGTCGAGCCCGATGTGCGAGGTGATGAGCCGTTCAATCGGCAGCCTGCCTGCGCGCCACATCTCGACGAACTTTGGAATGTCGCGGCTCGGCAACGCTGAGCCCATGTAGCTGCCGATGATCGTGCGTCCCTCGGCCACGATGCCGAGCGGGGCAAACTCGATGGTGTCGTCGGGTGCTGGCAACCCGACGGTGATGGTCGTGCCGCCCAGAGCAGTGATGCTCAACGCAAACCCGAACACACTCGCGCGGCCGACCGCCTCGATGACGGTATCGGCGCGCACCCCCCGTTCGGTGGCCTGCTCGGGAGTCATCGCCTCGTGCGCCCCCAGTTCAAGTGCGGTCTCAAGCTTGCTCGCGAGGGTGTCTATGGCGATCACTCGCACCCCGTCGTGCGCGAGTGCGGTGATCATCGCCGCCAGCCCTACGCCGCCGAGACCGACCACCGCGCCGGTGCTGCCGGGCCGCGG
>JAAZHL010000189.1 GCA_012510755.1 Leucobacter sp. | reverse complement strand
GCGTAAGGTGCTGCACCTGGGAGGCAAAGGTGCGGCTATCAGCGAGGTCACGCACTTCAAGCAGAATGCCCGACTCCCCCGACGACACTCGACTCTGCACCGGCACAAGCACCGCGTGATTGCCGCCCGCCGTTACGACGGCCTCAAAATCGCGCTCTGGCAACGAGATCGCCGCCGACGTTGGCACGGTGTGCAGTTCTACTGCCGCGTCGAACGGGAGGTGATTCACGAGTGTGATGGGCACCCGAGACGAAGCGCCCACGAGCTGGGTGCTCTCGATCGTGACCGGTTGCACCCCCCGCAACAGGTCATTGTCGCGCTGCTGCATCGCCTCGTCAACGTCACTGAAATTCACGTGCGGGTCGGCATAGCGGGTGCCAAACAATTGCAGCAGTCGCACCTGCTGGTATTGCGGCAGATAGTCGGGCTGTGCAAGCAGCACCGCGAGTTCATCGATCTGCGCCGACCTGCTCATTGCGGCACGCAACAGCTCGCGCCTGCTTTCACTTCCCGCAGCTGAACGCAGTGTTGCCGTGCCCTCGGGTTGCTGGCGTTCGCTCACAATAGTTGCCCAACCGAACGTGTCGAGCAACCTGAAAATCTCGGTGGGGTCGGCGGTGTCGGCCATCGCGCCGCGGTCGAGAGCGAGTACCAACCCCGTGCTGCCGCGATGCGACTCGAGTGCGAGATGGGCGGCGAGATTCGCCTGACCCGCCGCTCGCTCAATGCTGCTTTCTGCCGAGATGGCGTGAGCTGCCGCTGTGGCGAGAGTGGCGTCGGCGATAAGCGCGTCAAACTCTCCGAGCTTTACCTTGCTCGAGGTCGCGTTCGACACATTGGTTGATGACAGCACCAGCGAGGTGAGGCCTGCAGCGCCGGTCAGCGCGAGGGCCGCGGCGTCTACCTGTCCGTCAGCGGGCCAGGCCCCGGGGCGGGCAGGTTCGAGGGTGACGAGTTGCTCGAGGGTGGGTACGTGTTGGTCGGCGGGCACACCGTCGGCGTCGGCTTCTGCGTCGGCACCTGGGTCGGTGCTTGTGCTTGTGTCGATGCTTGCGTCGGCGTTAGTGCGTGGACCGGTTTCGGGGTCTGTGGCTGCGTCAGCATCGACACTGGCAACGCCAGTGGTCTCGGTTGCACTTTCATCGGTCTCACCCGTGTTGCCCCCGGCTGCATTCACAACGGCGTCCACAGCCGCATCGGATTCGTCATCGCTCATGTCACCTGAACCGTCTTCTGCGGGTTCGAAGGTGCCAAACCTGGTGAGGTAGTCGAGCCCAAGCGGCTGCATTAACGTGTCGAACCCGAGGGCCGCCTGCACCGCAGGGTCGGCGTCTGCAAACTGCAGCAAGAAGACAGGTGACAACGTGTTCTCAAGTTGCGAGAGGAGCTCTCGTGAGCTCGCCGGGGCGGCGGTGCCGAGGGCGCGAATGGACGCGATGATGCGCGGGTCGACCGCCAGGGTGGCGTTGCGTCGCTCAGCCTCATCGAGCAGCGTGCGCAATCTTGGGGTCATCGCAACCAGATCGTCGCGGTTCGGCATGCCCTGCACACTCGACGGCAGCACGAGCGGTACGACGAGCGTGAGTGGTATCGGGGCCGCGGTGCTGACTGAGCCCAAGATGAAGTATGTCGAGGTGATGACCGTGGTTGGCGTCGGTTCAGCGTCGAGCGTCGGGTCTGCGCCCGTGACGCTCGGATCCGTGGGGGTCGGTGCATCGTCTGTGACGAGTTCGGCCTCTATCTGGTAGATGCCATCGGGCTGAGATAGCAGCGGAGCGAGCTCGTCACGAGTAATCACAATCTCGATTTCGCGCTCTGTGGACATCTCGATGTCGTCAAGAAATTCTGACCACAACAAGAGCGGTTCTTGAGCAGTCTCATCGTCAGCGGCTTCTTCGCTAGCGGTGGCATCGGCTTCGGCTGGCACGCTCGGGTCGAATTGGGTGAGACCTATCGAAATGCTCAGCTGCCCCGCCGCAAGCGTCTCGTCTTGGGGGCTTCGTACGAGCACACTGAAGCGAAAACTGTCGCTCGTGCGTGTGAGCACCGGAGCCTCTGGTGCAACTACCAGTGTGGCGGGGGGCGTGTATTCGGTAACTGGGTCTAGTGCCGTTGCGGGCGAGACGAGCGAAGACGCGAGTATGACGGTTGTCAGTAAGGCCCCAAACACCGCGCGAATCATTGCGCGATTGAAGCTCAATGAGGGCGCGCGTGACATACCGCAAGTGTAGAGCGCGGTTGCGCAAGAGTGCTGAGCAGTCAGTTGCTGGCTGCTGCCAGCCCCCACTGCTGGCACGCGAGGTGCGGCACTGCCGGTACCCTAGAGAAATGCAGCCTCTCGCCGAATCTCTGGCCACTCTGCGTGCGATCAGTCAATCGAAACCCGTCAGCGAACTTGCCCAGGCCTTCGAAGCCGCTGGGCACGAGTTCGCCCTCGTCGGCGGCCCCGTGCGAGACGCGATGCTCGGCAGACCCGTGACCGACCTTGACTTCACGACATCGGCACGCCCAGATGAGACCCGTGCGATCCTCGAACAGCTGACCGAAAGCATTTGGGACGTTGGGCGAGACTTTGGCACGATCGCTGCCCGCGTGCACGGCGAACAAGTCGAGATCACGACATACCGAGCTGACAGCTATCAAAGTGACTCCCGCAAACCTGAGGTGAAGTTTGGCGACACGATCGAGGGTGATCTGGTGCGCAGAGACTTTACGATCAACGCCCTGGCCCTCATGCTGCCGTCGTTGCGACTAGTAGACGTGGCACACGGTGTTGAAGATCTGCTTGCTCGGCGCATTGCGACCCCAGGTGCGCCCGAAATGTCGTTCACGGACGACCCGTTGCGCATGATGCGTGCGGCGCGTTTCTCGTCGCAGCTCGAGTTTGAGGTGGCTCCCGAGGTGCGCACTGCGATGGTCGACCTGGCCGAGCGACTCGACATCATCTCTGCTGAGCGGGTGCGCGATGAACTCGTGAAGCTCATCTCGACTGATAATCCGGTGCCGGGTTTGCGGTTGCTCGTCGACACGGGGCTTGCCTCACGTTTTCTGCCCGAGTTGACCGAACTCATCGCAACGCAAGATGATCACGGGCGACACAAAGACGTCTACGAACACAGCCTGACCGTGCTGCGGCAGGCAATCGAGCTCGAGAACGCCCGCAAGCATGCACCCTCGCCAGACGTTGTGCTTCGGCTTGCGGCTCTGCTGCACGACATCGGCAAGCCCGCCACGAGACGGTTTGAGCGCGGCGGTGTCACCTTTCACCACCACGACGTGGTTGGCGCGAAGCTTGTGAAGAAACGCCTGCGCGAACTACGGTTCGACAACGACACCATTAAGCGTGTGGCGAGGCTCGTTGAATTGCACCTGCGATTTTTTGGGTACAGCGACCAGCAGTGGAGCGATTCAGCCGTACGCCGCTATGTGCGCGACGCCGGTGATGAGCTCGCGCAGCTGCACATTCTCACCCGCGCAGACGTGACGACTCGCAATCGTCGCAAGGCTGAACGGCTCGAGCACGCCTACGACGATATTGAGCGGCGCATCGACGAGCTCGCTGAAGCCGAAGAGCTCGCAGCGGTCAGACCCGAACTCGATGGTGAATCGATCATGCGTATTCTCGACGTGCCGCCGGGCCCGCTCGTCGGCAAAGCGTACAAGTTCTTGCTCGAGCTGCGACTCGATGAGGGGCCGATTGGTGAGGTGGCTGCTGAGGCGCGCCTGCGTGAGTGGTTCGCTGGTCAGGATTGAGGCCGTGATGCTGTGTGGTGTGCTGGCTTGTGGTCTTGCAGGTTCGCACAGAAAGACGGCTGGTCGATGAACGGAGATGCTGCAGTGACGAACGTCAATGAGTGGTTTGGTGGGTGTTCGCGGGTGCTGTTCGTGCACGCGCACCCAGACGACGAGACAATTGCCACCGGGGGCACGCTGGCCGCGCTCGCCGAGGCTGGCCGCGAACCGCTGCTTGTGACGCTCACGCGCGGTGAGCAGGGCGAAGTGGTGCCGGGTCCGCTCGAGGGTTTGGTGAAGGCGCACGGCCTTGCGGTGGTGCGCCAGAATGAACTGAAGACCGCACTCGGCATGCTCGGGCTTGAGCGTCACGTGTTCTTGGGGGTCGAGCCGGCCCGTGCAGAAGGCCTGCCGCCGACTATTTACGAAGATTCGGGCATGGTGTGGGGCGACGACGGACTCGCTGTTGCTGCACCGCATGTGGGCCCAGACGCGCTCACGAGCGTGCCCGCCGTTGAACCACTGCACGACCTGCTCGCCGCGGCATATTTGTCGGGGGCGCAGGCGAGCGTGAGTTATGACGATGGCGGTGGTTATGGTCACCCCGATCATGTGCTTGCCCACCGTCTGAGCCGTGCGGTCGCGCAGGCGCTCGAGCTGCCGTTCTGGCAGATTGAGTCGGCAGAGGGTGCAGCTGCGGGGGTGGTTGCGGCTGATGGTGGCCGAGGATCCTCGTCCCCCTCCCCCAGCGAAGTTTCTGGCGACGTTGAATCGCACGACATCTCACCGTGGCTTGAACGCAAGGTTGCCGCGCTGCGCGCGTATGCGACCCAGCTCACCGTTGACGGCACAGACTTGGTGCATGTTGGTGGGCAACGGCAGCCGGTGGGTGTCACCGAGACGGTCCGGCGGCTGTGAAAATCACATTCTCTTTGCTCTGAACGCGGGCACACGTTAAGATATAAAGGTTGTCCGTGCAACGCTCGATCTGAGTGTGTGCAAGGGCACATGCATAAACACCCTCCTGCTGCAGAAATACTGTGGCCGTGTAGTCCGAAGGAGGTGGGTCAGTAATGCATCCGTACGAACTCATGGTAATCCTCGATCCCGGTATCGATGAGCGCACCGTGGCACCCAGCATTGAGAAGTTTCTCGGCGTTATTCGTAACTCGGGCGGCGAAGTGCACGAGGTTGATATCTGGGGCAAGCGTCGTCTCGCCTACGAGATCAAGAAGCACAGCGAGGGCATCTACGCCGTCGTGAACTTCACTGCGAACCCCGATGCCACCGCAGAGCTTGACCGTCAGCTGGGTCTCAGCGAGGCCGTGCTGCGCACCAAGGTGCTGCGCGCCGACGAGCTCATCGCTCAGCGTGCCGCTCAGAGTAAGCGCGACCAGGCGAAGGCCGCCCGCGCCGCGAAGCAGGGCGCATAAATTATGGCCGGCGAAACCCAGATCACGGTGGTGGGCAACCTCACCGCTGATCCTGAGCTGCGGTTCACCAACAACGGTGTGCCGTTTGCGTCGTTCACCATCGCCTCAACCCCTCGCACATTCGACCGCCAGGCGAACGAGTGGAAAGACGGCGACGCGCTGTTTCTTCGTGCCACTGTGTGGCGCGAGTTCGCAGAACATGTGGCAAATTCGCTGACGAAGGGCATGCGTGTAGTTGCCCGGGGCAACCTGCGTCAGCGCAGCTATCAAGATAAAGATGGCAACAGCCGCACGTCATACGAGCTCGACATTGACGAGATTGGCCCATCGCTGCGCTACGCCACCGCTCAGGTGACTCGCGCGCAGTCACGTGGCCAGGGTGGCGGGTTTGGCGCACAGCCGACGGGCCAGAGCGATTGGGGTCAGCCTGCGGCTGCCCAGGCGAACGATAATCCGTGGGGCAGCCCGGCGGCTGCCGCTGGTGGTTCACAGGGCGGTTTCGGCTCGGGCTTTGACGACGAGCAGCCATTTTAATTAGCTTTGCCCTGCACGGGCAGTAGATACGAAAAGAGATCATCATGGCAGGTAAGCCAGGCGGCGCAGGCCGCAAGCCGGGTCGTGGCAAGAACGCAAAGGTTGTTGCGCCCGCAAAGAAGCAGACCGTTGGGGTCATCGACTACAAAGATGTCGCAACTCTGCGCAAGTTCATTTCTGAGCGCGGCAAGATCCGCGCCCGTCGCATCACCGGTGTGTCGGTTCAAGAGCAGCGTCTCATCGCAACGGCCGTGAAGAACGCCCGTGAGATGGCACTGCTCCCCTACGCCGGCAGCGGCCGCTAAGGAGGGGAATCATGGCAAAGGTGATTCTGACAAATGAGGTTTTGGGTCTCGGCAGTGCCGGTGACGTAGTCGATGTAAAGAACGGCTACGCCCGCAACTATCTGGTTCCCCAGGGCTACGCTGTGCACTGGACTCGCGGTGGCGAGGCTCAGGTTGCGCAAATTCGCCAGGCGCGTGAGGCTCGTGCGCTTGCTTCGGTTGAAGAGGCTGTGGCCCTCAAAGCGAAGCTGCAAGAGGGCAAGATTCGTCTCTTCGCGAAGACGGGTGCCGAGGGGCGTCTGTTCGGCTCGGTGAAGCCTGCCGCGGTTGCCGCAGCAGTTGCTGATGCGGGCATCGGCCAGATCGACAAGCGTAAAATTACGCTGCCGACGATCAAGACGACCGGCGAGTACAACGCGACCGTGCACCTGCACGAGGGTGTTGACGCAGAGGTTGTGCTGCAGATTATCGCGCAGAAGTAACGACGCACGCCAAGGGTATTTGGCGCTGAGGGGCGGGGTGCATGCACCCCGCCCCTTTTGCACGCGTGTTTACTTAATGTTTACAAGCCTGGTGTTTGCAAAATTCATGAGTGATTCGGCGCCTCATTTGGGTGCCTGGCCAGATATATCTCAAAAGTGGGCTTCGTGCGCTTGACAACGGTGGCTTGAGCAGATAATTGTCCACAGCTGACGCCCACCGAGAAGCCTCAACCTGCACCTGAAGGTTGAATAACTTCACAGCTGTGAATTAGTAAAATGCCTGATCAAGTTGACTAAATATTTGAGGCAGAGAAAACTCTCCACAGGTTATCCCCAATTCTGGGGATAACCCACGGGGAAAACCGGTGAGTTATTCACCTAGTTATCCACAGGCTCGTCTCAGTTATCGATTCTCGGGTTTGGCGCGTCGGCGCAGAGGGCCCTACCGTGAATGTCAGAGGTCTCGTGTCTACTGGGTAAACGGCAGGTCAATCAACCTGACGCCCACAGACAGAAGACAGATTAAGGAGTTCGGCTTGTCGATCGCACATCTCGGCATTCCAGACGCTCTGCCCGAGTTCGAAGACGATGTTCGGTCATTTGAGCGAATGCCCCCGCAAGACCTACTTGCTGAGCAGAGCGTGCTCGGGGGAATGCTGCTTTCGAATGACGCTGTTGCAGACGTCACAGGTGTGTTGCGAGGCGCCGACTTCTATGTGCCCAAACACGAAGTCATCTACGAGGCCGTGCTGACCCTCTATGCCCAGGGTGAACCTACCGATGTCATCACGATCACTGACCAGCTCACCAAGTCGGGCGACTTGCAGCGGGCGGGTGGTGTGGAATATCTTCACACCCTCACGAGCATCGTGCCCACGGCAGCCAATGCCAGCTTCTATGCCGAGATTGTGGCTGAGAAGGCGCTGCTTCGACGCTTGGTCGAAGCCGGCACACGCATCACGCAGATGGGTTATTCGGGCCAAGGCGAGGCAGTCGATCTTGTCAATAACGCGCAGGCCGAGATCTATGCCGTGACCGGTGCTGATCACGCTGAAGACTATGTCACGCTCTCAGTGGCGGTTGAAGATGCGATTCAAGAGATTGAGAAGGCGGGCGCGCAAGAGGGGGGCATGCTGGGCGTGCCAACCGGTTTCGCCGAGCTTGATGAAAAGACGAATGGTTTCGCACCTGGGCAGATGATCATCATCGCTGCCCGACCCGCGATGGGTAAGTCAACGCTTGCGCTTGATGTGGCTCGCTCGGCTTCCGTGCACCACGACGCGGCGACAGTGTTTTTCTCGCTCGAGATGGGCCGAGCCGAAATTGCGATGCGCTTGCTCTCGGCAGAAGCGTCGATTCCTCTGCAGGTATTGCGTAAGGGCCAACTTGAGAGCCGTGACTTTCAGAAGATCGCCGCGACGCAGGCTCGCATTAATGACGCACCCCTCTTCATCGATGACAGCCCAAACCTCACGCTGGTTGAGATTCGCGCAAAATGTCGTCGTTTGAAGCAGCGCCACAACCTCAAGATGGTTGTGATCGACTATTTGCAGCTGTTGTCTTCGGGCAAGAAGAGTGAAAGTCGTCAGCAAGAGGTCAGTGAATTCTCGCGCGCACTGAAGCTGCTTTCGAAAGAACTCGAAGTGCCGGTAGTGGCGCTCTCGCAGCTGAACCGTGCATCTGAGCAGCGCTCTGACAAGATGCCAGCCATCAGCGACCTTCGCGAGTCGGGTTCGCTTGAGCAAGACGCAGACATGGTGATTCTGTTGCACCGAGAGTCGACCTACGAAAAAGACAACCCCCGTGCTGGTGAAGCCGATCTCATCTTGGCTAAGCAACGTAACGGTCCCACTGGCACCATCACGGTCGCTTTTCAGGGCCACTACTCGCGCTTTCAAGACATACCGACGGGGCTGTAGACGGCTCAGGTTTCGCGCTCGTGTTCGCTCGTCCTGCCTGCGAGAATGAATATCAAGCTTTACCTGGGCACTCAACGGCCTCCCAGACCCGGCCCGATAGACTGGGTCTAGCCGAGAAAGGGGCGAAACGTCATGGCATCTGCGGTCAGTGAACCTGCGCAGCCCGCGACCCCAGAGGTACGCGCCTCGCGCCCCGCTCAACTCTTGCGTGCAGCCGTGTTGTTTATTGCCGGGCTGGCCATCGCCTTCACCGCGACGATGCACGATGACGTCACGGTAGATCTGTTTCTGCTGGGCGCCAGCCTCACGCTCATTGCAGCGGCAACGTTCGTTGAGTACTACACGATGCGCGGCACACTCGAGAGCTGGTGGATAGCCGCCCGTGCAATGGTCGCCCTGGGTGCGGCCGGGGCGCTGCTTGCCGTCACCGACAGCGTGAGCATGGCGCTCGTGGTTGCGGTGTGGGCGGCACTGACAGCGTTCATCACACTCATGCGTCTCGTGCGAGGCGCTCAACCTCGTGCGGTCGCACTGCCATCACTGTTGCTCAGCCTTGCCCTCATGGTCGCTGTGCTGCTGCTGCGTAATGATGCGATAGCAGTGATTGGGCTCTTTGGCGCCTATGCAATTGTGCGTGGCGTCTTTTTGGGAATTTCTGCGTTCGATACTCGAGCGGCACAACGAACTTCATCCTCACCCCTCGGCACTGAAACCGGTGCCCCCGCAACTAGTGGAACTCAAGATGACTGAACCTACCCCGGCCGATCAGCAACCCGTCACACCCACACGTCGTGACCGGTTGCGTCCACTCGAACTCGTGGGCTTCTCGGGTGTGCTTGCGGTGTTCGCAGCTCTCGTCGTACTGCTGGTGCTTCGCACCAGCGAGGGCGTGCCTGATTTCGGCAAAGCCGGCATCGTTGCGGGCATCGTCTTCATCGTGTCCCTGCTGACAGTGGCCCTCATCGGGCTCGGCACGAAGCCGAGCGATGAGGACATCGAAGCGCGTAAAGACCTGCAGTCGCCAGACACCGACGGCTGGCACTAGCGAGCAGCAGGCGCATGCAGCTCAGCTCACGATGGACTGCGCGCGTGCGCTAATGAGCTCGGGTGAGACGTCCCGTATACGAGCGTCTCACGTTCGAGGCTTTCGAGACCAGTTTCTTGCATCGCGGCTCGAGAGTGCGAGCAGCACGAGAATATCGAGCGCGAGAGTCAACAGGGTAGTTCGAATGGTGATCTCTTCACCGTTTACGAAATAGCCGACCGCTGCCGCAATGGTGCTGAGCATGAGCCCGAACATCACCAGCACTCGCGCGAAATTGCTGCCGCGAAGAATCGCCCACCCCAACACAGCCAAGGCAACTACACCCAGCGCGCCAACGCCCACGATCAACCAATACACGAGAGCAGCCTCGTCAGTTTCAACGTCGGCCAGCCTCACGAGGTCAGGCCACAGCACACTAAAACTCGCGATCCACAGCAACCCCGCAAGCGCTCGAGCAAACACGAACGCCGCCCCAAGCGTGAGGGCCGCAGGGCGCTTCGCCGACGCCGCAGCAGCCGCTTCGTGCCCGAGGAGGGTATCGACTGGCTCAGCAGCCGACCGCTTGCGATGATGCAGTGTAGTCATTGCAGCCCCTGCCTGGTGCGAGCAAGTGTCGAATCAGAGCTCACACCCATCGCACGCATATCGAGAATGGGCAGATCGCCATCGGTATGAATGGAGTCGCCTCCCCCATTTCGCGAGTGGTAGCCCGTTGAGAAGTCCTTGAGCACTCGCACCCGCACATCTGGGTGTGCTTCGCGCACCGAATTCACGATGAAATCGCGTTCGATGTCGGTGTTCGCGTCGATCTTGTGCGTCACCTGAAGGGTGAAGAGCGACAGTCCGACTGCCCGATCAAAGGTGCCCGCCGCCAGCCAATCGACCCGTTCGCCTCCGGGCAGCAGCCAGCCATCTGGGGTGCGCCAAAATCGAAAGTGGTGTCGCTTCGCAGGGTTTCCTGCCACCTCTTGTTGGTAGGCGACGTCTTGCATTCGCGAGAACAGAAAGAGTGGGCTTACCGGCGCCTCATCGTAGCTCTTGCGGGTGAGCGTTGAGGCGATGATTCGCCAAGAGCTGCGTAGCGTCACTGCGTCGGCGCGCACCCACCCGGCCCCCGTCATTACGGTGTGCAGTGCGGCTTCATCGCCGAGCAGCGCCAAATTGACGGGATCTCCGAGCAACCCATCACTCGTTCTGGTGCGCCCAATGAAGTAGTCGGGCACGTAGATGGTGGTAAGAATGCGGTGAATTCGAGGCAAAACAAGGTAGGCGAGTAGGCCCCAAAACACAATGAATGTTGCAATCCCCCACCAGCCGAGGTGAAAGCTCTCGTTCAACAACAGCCACGCGAGCCACACGGCAGCAACCGCGGCGAACACAAAAAAGAACTCATCGAGAACGGCGAGCAGCGCGATGCGCCGCCTCTGCGGCACATCTTCTTGCAGCAGATTTGCCCTCACGCTGTCAATGCTACTTGGGGGCAGCCGCTTGTGGGCGCTTACCCAGACAGTGCGACCTACCGCAGGTGGTCGAGCAGTTTGGCGGCGTCACCCGTGTATGTTGCCGGTGTCAGCGCAAGCAACCGCTCTTTTGCCTCGTCACCGATCTCGAGCGCCGAGACAAACTCAACCAGGTCGGCCTGGCCGATTCGCTTGCCGCGAGTGAGTTCTTTGAGCGCGGCGTAGGGGTCTGCGATCGTCGAACGCCCGGCCGTCACCTCAGCGCGAATCACTGTCTGAATGGCCTCGCCGAGCACCTCCCAGTTTGAATCGAGGTCTGCCGCGAGCACCTCTGGTGCTGCGTCGATCTGGCCGAGGCCGCGACGAATGTTGTCGAGTGCGAGCACCGAGTGGCCGAGACCGACACCGATGTTGCGCTGCGCCGAAGAGTCGGTCAGGTCACGCTGCCAGCGGCTCGTCACCAGTGTTTCGGCGAGCGAGTCGAGCACCGCATTTGAGAGTTCGAGGTTCGCCTCGGCGTTCTCGAAGCGAATCGGGTTGACCTTGTGCGGCATCGTCGATGAGCCGGTTGCACCTGCCACAGGGATCTGCCTGAAGTAGCCGATTGAAATGTAGCTCCAGATGTCGGTCGCAAGGTTGTGCAGAATGCGGTTGACGTGAGCGATGCGCGAGTAGAGCTCGGCCTGCCAGTCGTGTGACTCGATCTGTGTGGTGAGTGGGTTCCAGTCGAGACCCAGGCCAGTCACAAATTCGCGCGAGACAGCCTGCCAGTCGACCGTGGGGTCTGCGGCGAGGTGTGCAGCGAAAGTGCCGGTCGCGCCAGAGAACTTGCCCAGATACTCAATCTTTGCGATCTGTGCGGTCTGGCGGTTGAGCCGGTGCACGAACACCGCGAGTTCCTTGCCCAGGGTCGTTGGGGTAGCCGGCTGACCGTGCGTGCGGCTCATCATTGGAAGCTCGCGGTACTGCTCGGCTTGGCGCGAGAGCTCGCTGATGACGGCCTCAAGCTTCGGGCGCCACACGGCGACGATCGACTGCTTCACGGTCAAGGCGTATGAGAGGTTGTTGATGTCTTCGCTGGTGCACGCGACGTGGGTCAGCTCGGCAATGCGGTCAAGCCCTTGCCGTGAGAGCTGCTCGCGCACCAGGTATTCGACGGCCTTCACGTCGTGCTGGGTTGTTGCCTCAATCTCGGCGAGCCGATCGATCTCAGCTTGGCCAAAGTCCGTCGCCCAGGCCCGAAGCGTGCTGAGGTCGCTCTCTGCCAGGGGAGTGGCGCCGAGCAACGAATGTTGAGTGAGGTAGGCGAGCCACTCGACCTCGACGTGCACGCGCGCACGATTGAGCCCTGCCTCTGAGAGGTAGTCGCCAAGCCCTTCGACCGCGCCGCGGTATCTTCCGTCGAGCGGGCTGATGGGCTGGGGTGGCAGCGAAATCATGTGCGGGTCTCCGTGGGTGCGTTGCGAGCGTGTGGCCGAGGATCGGGCCGCCCCTATTCTCGCACTTTGTATAGGGGCTGTGCGATCCTTGCTCAAGTACCATAGATAATGGTAGAAAGCATTGGTAGAATTACTACCATGATCGTTACCATCGACAAAGCCGGGCGCATGGTGATTCCAAAGCGCATTCGAGAGGCCATGGGGGTTGAACCAGGCATGCCGCTCGTTATTGATTACGTCGACGGAAAGATCGAGATCGAATACGCGCCCGTCGAAAGCGAGGTTCTGATTGCCGAAGACGGCCTGCCGCTGATCGTCAGCAAGCCCGCACCGGGCACTCCGCCGCTCACCGACGAGATGCTTCGTGAGGGGCTTGAGGCGGTGCGCGATGAAGGAGTCGCAGATTACCTGTGACACCAGTGTGTTGGTGGCGGCCCTGCGACAAGAGCTGCACGGCCATGACACTAGCCGTGCTGCCCTTGCGCGGGCCACAGCCTTGCCGGCGCACGTGCTGATCGAAAGTTATCGTGTGTTGACGAGCATGAAGATGCCCGGGGCTCTCGCGCCCGGCTTAGTCTCTCGTGTGCTTTGCGATCTCGGTCTACCGACGGTTCAGCTGCCCGCTGAGAACTATCTTGACCTCGTGCAATTGCTCGCAGAGCGTGACCTACCGGGCGGCGCCATCTACGATGCGCAGATTGCCGCTACGGCCAAACACCACGGTCTCACGCTGGTCTCACGAGATTGGCGCGCAGCCAAAACCTATGAGCTCGTCGGTGTTGACTACGAGTTGCTTGACTGAGTCGCGAAGCGATCCTCGTGCCTGTGCACCTTATTCAGCGCGAAGGTCGAAGGGGCGTGAGCCTAGTCTTTCTTCTTGCGGGTGCCGAGCAGGCCATTCATGATGCCAGAGAGCACCGACATGACAAGCGCAGCCAGCACGCCCCACCAGAACCCACCAACATGCAAGCCAAAACCGGCGAGCCCTGACAGCCACGCCACCACCCAAAACAGCAGGCCGTTCACGATGAGCCCGAAGAGCCCCAGGGTGATCACATAGAGCGGAAACGAGATGAAGCGCACCACCTTGCCGAGCGTGCCGTTCACGAGACCAAACACCAAGGCGATCAGCACCAGGGTAATCAGATAGTCGAAATCGCCGCCTCCGAGGGCAGTGATCCACACGCCGTGTTCGCCGCTGCCACCCACAATGAGCGTGGTGAGCCACAAGGCGAAAGCACTGACCAGAATTCGAACGACGGTACGCATGAGGTAATTTTCGCACGTTCGCGGCCACGATACGAGAGTTATGACGTTGCGAAGTGGGCCTGCATATCTTTCGCTGGCTCGGCACCCGCGCGCTCGCCGACGCTTGCAGCGCTCGAAATCTCAATAAATATGGGGCTATTGGTATGCGTTCTCGTTACACTGGGCGGGGTGAACGATACGAGACCGTTCGGTATGAACTACGAGGATCCCGAGCCCATTCGCTTTCTTGACGATGAAGGGCGCTATGCCCCTTCGCAGACGGCCAGTGAGTTCGCTAGCGAGCTCGAAGGCATCGGCACAGCCGACCTGCAACGGTGGTATCGAGACATGGCCACGGTGCGGGCGTTCGATATCGAGTGCACTCACCTGCAGCGGCAAGGGCAGCTGGGACTCTGGGCTCCAAGCATGGGGCAAGAGGGCTGCCAGGTAGGCATCGCACATGCGACGCTGCCCGAAGACCATCTGTTTCCGACCTACCGCGAGCACACGATCGCCTATGTGCGCGGCGTGCAGCTCGCGGCGATCGCGGGCCAGTTTCGTGGCGTGACCCACGGTGGGTGGGACATCACCGATCCCGCGAACGGCAACTGTCATCTCTACACGCTCGTGCTCGGCGCGCAAGCGCAGCACGCCTCAGGGTTTGCCTTGGCCCAGGTGCTCGACGCGAAGCGGCAGGCCGAGAACCAGGCGCTCGATCCGGGCGAACCTGGCACGCCCACGACTGCTGCAACCGTTGTCTTCTACGGCGATGGCACCACCAGCCAGGGTGATGTCAATGAGTCGATGGTGTTTGCTGCGAGCTTCCAGGCGCCGCTGCTGCATGTGGTGCAGAACAACGGTTGGGCCATTTCGGTGCCGGCCGCCCGGCAATCACGCACCCCGTTCTACCGGCGGGCGCTGGGCTTCGGTCTTCGCGCCGTGCAAATCGACGGTAATGATCCGCTGGCAGCCTACGCGGTAGCGAAGCGTTTTCTTGAGGGTGCGCGTGCCGGCGAAGGCCCTGCCTACATCGAAGCATTGACGTATCGCATGGGCGCCCACACTACGAG
>JAAZHL010000188.1 GCA_012510755.1 Leucobacter sp. | reverse complement strand
GTGCAGGGTCATCCGGACCCATTTTCTGGCACGATCGATGGGCCGATCGGTCGTCACCCTGGTAGCGAATGGAAGTTTGCAGTCACTAACGACGGCAAGCCTTCAATTACTCACTATCAAACACTTGAGGCCTTTCCGTTTGCGACGCTGCTCGAGATAGAGCTCGAGACCGGTCGTACCCACCAGATTCGCGTGCACATGTCGGCGCAGCGTCATCCGTGTGTGGGTGACTCGATGTACGGTGCAGACCCAACGCTCACCGCCCGCCTGGGGCTTGAACGGCAATGGTTGCACGCCATGCGTCTGGGCTTTGTGCACCCGGGGCGTGACGAATACGTGGAGTTTGAAAGCAGCTACCCGGCTGACTTGCAGCACGCTCTTGATGTGCTTGCAGCATAGTTTCCACCACACTTTCTTCTTGAACTCACTATTTTTTGGTCACTTATAACATTTTCTCTATTTAGTTGAAGATTTGTGCACCTTCTTGGATAGACTTCAGCTCTGGCTTTCATAGGCGAAAAGTAGGGGAACAGGTGTGGGTGCTGAACATTTAGCGCCGCCTTCCGTGACGATACGGGGGAGGAGCTCTGCTCTTGACGCCCGTATTGCTGTGCTTTTCTTCTCTCTGGTCACGCTACTGCTCGGCCTGTGCTGGCCGACTGCCGCTTCAGCCACCGGTGCAGTGAAGCCATCAGCGCCTGCGAATTCAAATGCTGCAGAGTATTGCGCGACCGGTGTCAATATTGCGCCATCACACTCTCGTCAGGTGGGCATATTACTCGACGACTCGGGCTCAATGTTTCGCGATGATGCCGGCCAAGCACTTGACCGTTGGTCGGCAGCGAAATACTCAGTCGAGGTATTCGCGGCCATGTTGTCGGCAGACGATTCGCTCAAAGTGTTTCGAACGAGCGATTTTGCGAATGCCGATTCTGCCGCTCCAGCGGCCACCGTTCACGGTGAGATGACGTTGAGCGAGCGGGTGGCTGAGATTCACTCGATGCCAATGATCGGCGGTGGCACCCCGATCACTGCGTTGCAGCACGCCATTAGCGACCTGACGAGTAGCCGCGCAGATGAGAAATGGCTGGTTGTGCTCTCTGACGGGCAGTTTGACGGCGTTCCAGACAACCAGGTGCAGCAACTTCTCGAGAGCTTTGCCGCACTCGGTGGCGCGCAGGTCAATTTTCTTGCGATCGGAGACGACGCCCCTGCGATTACCGCCAGCAACGGTATTTACTTTGATCACGCCCCGACCTCGGCAAGCGTGTTGAGCGTGATGACTGAATTCTCGAACCGAATATTTGGGCGAAGCGTACTCTCGACCACAAATAAGGCAAGCCCTGACATCGACCTCGACGAGATTGTGGTGTTTGCTCAGGGGGCCTCGGTCGACATTCAAGAATTGAAACTTGGTGATGGCACTGCGAAAAAGCCAGTGAGTTCGGTGAGCGTCATGTGGGCCGATAACCCCAATGCGCTTTACGCAGGTAGTCCAGTGCCAGCCACTCCCAATACAAGCTTGCAGGGCAAGCTTGCCGTGTTTACCGATGTGCCAGCAGGGCCTGTGACTGCAGAGGTCGTTGGAGCGAATACTGTGGCAATGTTTTATCGGCCCAGCATTTCGTTTGGAATGGAGATTCGTGATCAATCGGGCGCGCTCGTCGAGCGCGACAAGGTCGAAGGCGGCAACTACACGGTTGAGTTCGGTTTTATGGACGGCAATTGTGACTTTGTCGAATCTGAGCTCTTTGGAAACCCTGAGTTCTCGGCCGAATTGATTCAGCATCCGAAAGACGATGCGGCCGGTGACGGCGCATTTTCTCAGACGTTCATGTCGGGCGAGGCCATCAACCTTGTGCGCGGTGACGCGAGCCTCGAAGTTCGTGCCACGTTCGCCAACGGTTCTTCGTCATCAGCAACGACGAATTTCACCGTGTTGCGCCCCGGGCGCGAGGTGGTCTGCACCAGCAGCGAAGAAGTCACGTTCGCGGCGAGCCGCATCACCGAATACCGAGCGCCTGACGATGCGCTGGCTTTGACCTGTCAGGCTCGTGGCGAAGACGGCAGCATGGTCGGATTCACCGCAGAAGAGTGGGATGTGGTGCGCTCGACTGATGACGCCGTGAGTGTGCGCGCTGTCGACGCCGAATCTGACGTGCAATTCCGTGTGTCGTTCGGCGTGCCCGGTGAGGTCTTTGTGTTGCCGACTGCACCAGAGGGTGACAAGTATGCGCTGTTAACCGGAGAAGTGCCGTTTGATCTGAGCATTTCGTATGTCTATGACGAGCAGGTCAACCAGGGAGCCGCACCCGGTGTCGTAGAGATCATCGACGACATCTCGTGGTTTGACCGATTCGTTGACTGGTTCAAGAAGATTGGTTGGCTGTGGCTGCTTGCACTCGTCGCCTTTATTTGGATTCTTGGGTACTTTGTTCGCCCCAAATTCTCACGTCGAATCAAGCAGAGCCCGACAATTACGTTTAAACCGAAATCACGCGGCAAACGGGTGTCCATTCTGGGGAAATTCGAAAAGGATCGCCTGGCGGCGCTGATCCCTTATCGTGCACGCACCGCAAATCTTACCTACGCACAGCGAGGTTTCGCCAAGATGAAGTTGCGTGCAAAGCGAGGCCAGAAGATCGAGATTGTGAACTGGCACGCGCTAGCGCAACGTTCAAACATACGCATCAATGGCGAAGTACTTGAC
>JAAZHL010000187.1 GCA_012510755.1 Leucobacter sp. | reverse complement strand
CAAGCTATGCAACGAAGAGTGGTCGCTTAAAGACGACCTGCATCATGTTGATTACGCCCGGCTCGGCCACGAAGAGCACGATGACCTGTGGCCTTCGTGCAGGGCATGTCACGATGCACTCCACGAGCGTATGGAATCGTCAAAGTCGTGGCGCAAGCTCCCCCGCCGCCTCGCAAACGAACTAGCTTTGAACACTCTCCGTGCTGAACGTGATGGCAGCAGTGCAGCTGCACGGCGCAGACGTGCAGTGGAGGGCCTCAAGTTCTATCGGTGATCGACTTGCGCGCGGCCAGTATTCGATGGTTGAGGCCACCAGGCAGGCTGGTAGCCCGGACTCGAAGGAGTAGATCATGGCCGATGGTTTCAGGGTACGTCTCGCAACAAACCCGAAGTATTTTCCGGCGGATAGCCAGAAGGGGCACGACCAGTTCGCAACGGCGCGGCTGGTCGAAGCAAACTGGTCAAAGAACGATGCCGGTGAATGGGTGGAAGGTGATCCCACGTTTTATGACGGCGTATTCAACGGGCAGCAAGCCGACCTGATTCGCGAATACCAGTCAGGCGACGCGCTACTCGTGATCGGTGCATCACGTATAGTCGAGCGCGAGCACGAGGGGAAGACATATAAAAACCCCACCTTGTACGCGAACCATTTCTCGCCTGACCTGACCGATAGGGCAGTTACGGTCGTGATGGATCGTTCACAGCGCGCGAACCGCACCCGTGAAGCAGCGCCTGCTGCAGATCAGGAGGCCGACCAAGTCGCCACCTCTCAAGTGCAGGCAACTCCGGCGGCAGCTGCAGACCGACACCCTGATGACAACGTGAACGCAGTAGCTCGCGCCACGGTGGAAGCAGAGATGCTCAACCGTGTGCACGCTCTCGTGAAGCAGGGGCACCTCTCAGCCGAAGATGCTGCAAAAGTGACGGACGTTTATGAATCTGCACGGAACGCACACCCCGACGAGTTGCGGGCGTCGGTGGACTCTGCTGTGAAGAGTGTGCCGCTTTCTGACACGGCTCGAACATGGCTTATGTCGGTGCCGAACCATCTTTCGTCAGCTGCATCACCAATGACTTGGGCAGAGGCAACCGAAGTCACTCAACCTGCACCATCTCCAAGCGCTGAGGTTCCGCCGCCGGCAGTTGCGCAAACAGCAGCAATGTAGGTAATTCTCTCAACCATCAGGGGGTCGCGATGCGGCCCCCTTTTGTGTGCCCTCCCGGTCAGTGTACCCGCGATGTTGACTTGCGCGCGGCCGGTAATCGAAGTTGCAGAGATTACTGATGTCAGAGGTGCGGGAGACAATGGCGCGTAGAACCAAGGTGGCAGATACCCAGTTGGCGTTTGACCTTTGGGGCGAATTCACGGAAACGGAGCAAAACAATGACCAAATTGAACAAGCCACTGTTTCAGCAGTTGCAGGATCGTTGGCCGGAGACGGACAACTATTTGGAGCGGGTTGGGCAGATCAACAACGACCTGCAAGTGATGCGGGAAATCGACTATTACGAGAATCACATACCGGGCTGGTTGGAGGAACTCGCGATCAGCGAGGAAGACTTGACGGGCCAGCCCGAGGCGATCTACCTGCTGAAACGGTTATGGGCGGAGGGGATAGAAGTACCGACGCGCATGACAGTGGAGGACTTTCGGGAGCTGCAGCGGGAACACGAGATGGATCGCACGGAAGAGATGCTGTATCCGGAGGACTCGCTGGAAGTGAACCCGAACTTCGACATTCTGGACGACCCATACTTCGAGACGGCGGGGACGAAGGGCGACGCGCAGCTCTTAGCATTACCCGAGCTGGAATCGAAGCTGAAGAGCTGGGCAGACCAAGTGCTGCAGTTGAACGTGAAGAACCCAGAACCGGTGACGCTGCAGCAAGCCTTCCAGGTGATGCATTTGATCGGGTTTCTCGGCCAGGAACAGGCCGGGCGCGACTGGGTGGTGGACTCGCTGCGGTCGTTACTCTCGAGCGACTTTTACAAGAACGCCGCGAACCCACAGTAGACGAACGGGCAGAGCTTTCCCGCTTCCCTGGCTGGGGCGCACTACCTGAACTGTTCGATCCGAAGAATGACAAATATGCGTCTGAACGGGCGCAGCTTGAAGAGATTTGGTCGGTGGACGAATGGCGTGCGGCACGCCGCACCGTACTGAACGCGCATTACACAAACCCAGAATATGTAAAGGCGATGTGGGCGGCTGTCGGGCGTCTCGGACTGCCCACATCGGCAGACGTTCTTGAGCCGGGCTGCGGCAGTGGGAACTTCATCGCTGCCGCACCGACTGGTACGTCAATGACTGGCGTTGAGTTGGACTCAACTACCGCAAAAATCGCAGGGTTCTTGCACCGTGACGCGAAGATCCTGAATGAATCATTCGCGGATACACGGCTTGAGGGCGATGGGTACGATGCCGCAATCGGCAACGTACCGTTCGGGCAGGCAAAGTTGCATGACCCGGCATACAATCCAGCTGGCCTGTCGCTGCACAACCACTTCATTGTGAAATCACTGCGCATGACGAAGCCGGGCGGTATTGTCGCGGTCATGTCGTCACGGTGGACGATGGACGGCAAAGCCGAGAGGTCGCGCCGCGAAATAGCAAAATATGGTGAACTGCTTGGCGCGGTTCGTATGCCTGCAGGCGCACACGGAGAAACTGCAGGCACCGACGCAATTATTGACGTGCTCGTGTTTCGCCGCCACTCGGGAGAAGCACCTCCGGTGGAACCTGCCTGGCTGCACACGGTGGAGGTCGACGGGACTGCAGGCCCGGTCGCGTCGAACCAATACTTTGTCGACCGCCCCGAGATGGTGCTTGGAAGCACCGACACTCGAATGGGGAGGTTCGGGCCAGAAATCTACGTCACCGCTCCGTCAACTCGCGCCGAAGACGTTACCCCTTTGCTGGATCGTGCCCTGCAGCAGATCACGGCAGCAGCAATAGCTGACGGTAAAACCTGGGCTGCTGCCGGACAGGTGGTCACTGACCGGCCAGTTGCGCGTGTGCTGCAAGACGAAAACAAGCTTGTTGGCCGAGTCTATGTGGCAGAAAACGGCGACCTCGAAACGGTTGGACTGAATGGCCCAGAACCGTTGAAAGTGCCAAAGAATGCGCAGGTAGAAGTTCGTCAACTATTGGAGCTGCGTGACGCAGCAGTGGCGTTGCTGAACGCAGAAGCAGCCAGCAGCGAAGATACCCCTGAAATCACTCAGATGCGTGCAGACCTCAACCGTATCTATGACGACTTCAGCGCAAGATTCGGTCCGCTCGGACGCTTCACTGAGACCGTGCGAGAACGTGAGGGTAAAGAACCGATCATCACTCGTCGTTATCCGCCCGCACTGAAAGCGCTGCGCACTGATCCGCACTACGCGACGGTGGTGGCGCTGGAGCGGTTCAACGAAGACACTGGTGTCGCCAGGAAGGCGACGATCTTCGAGAAACGAGTGGTTGCACCAGTCGCCGAAGTGACGTCGGTGGACTCCCCCGACGATGCGATCAGGATCAGTATGGATCGCTTTGGTGCGGTCGATATTCCGTTCGTTGCCGAACTGCTCGATGTGACTGAATTGGAAGCGATCGAACAGTTGGGCGATCGAGTGTTCCTTTCCCCCGCAGACAATGACACGTTCATTCCCGCAGAAGAGTTCCTGTCAGGAAACGTGCGTCAGAAACGGGCAGAAATTCGTGAGCTCGCGGCTGCCGACGAAAGGTTCCAGAAGCATCTTGACGCACTCGAAGCAGTAATTCCGGCAGAGGTCGGCCCTGCCGAAATCAACGTACGGTTCGGTGCTGGTTGGGTGCCGAAACAGTACGTGAGCGAGTTCATTGAACATGCGCTTGGTAAAGAAGTGCGAGCACTTGAGCGCATTGACGGTGAATGGCGGTTTTCGATTAAAGGTGGCCGCGCCTCCACTACCGCCGAGGCGAAATGGGGTGTTACCGGCAGGTTCGCGAGCGCTCACGCATACCAGGTATTCAAAGACGTGATCGGGAACAAGAAGCTGGAACTGACATACAGAGTTGATGACCGACAGTTTGTTGATCAAGATGCGACTGAAGCTCTGCAGGAACGCGCAATGGAGTTGCATGAGGCGTTTCAAGATTGGCTTTGGAAAGACGCAGACCGGGCCGAACATTTGCAGACTCGCTACAACGACTTGTACAACGGGATCGTGTTGCGCTCCTACGACAACGTGCGCCTCTCATTCCCGGGCACTGCAGCTTCGTGGACTCCCCACCCGCACCAGCACGCTGCCGTCGCACGAATGCTCTCCGAGCCAGCAGCGGGGCTCTTCCACGAAGTAGGGGCCGGAAAGACCGCCGAAATGGTGATGGGGGTGATGGAGCTCAAACGTCTCGGGCTAGCAACCAAACCGGCCATTATTGTGCCAAACCAGATGCTCAAACAGTTCACACGAGAGTTCAAACAGGTCTACCCGCAAGCCAAGGTGCTGTCAGCAGGTACCGCAGACATTGCACGCACCAAGGGGCAGGACGCTCGAAAACTGTTTGTTCGCCGTGCACAAACCAACGACTGGGATTGTGTCATCATGACGCATTCGGCATTCGAGAAAATCGGTCTCGGCGAAGCAACCACGGCATATGCCTCGGAGAAACTCGCCGAAATGACCGAGATTCACGAACAGAAACTCGCCTCCTCGCTGTCTAAAGATTCAGTCAAAAAACTGGAAGACCAGATTCAACGTCAGGAAGAGAACCTCAAAGCGATGCTCGACCTTGACTACGACGAAGGGGTCACATGGGACGAGACCGGCATCGACTACCTCTGTGTTGACGAGGCGCACCTCTTTAAGAATCTGACAGTCACCTCGTCAGTGGGAGATCTCGCTAAGGCTAAGGGCTCGAATCGTGCGCAAGACCTCGATATGAAGCTCTGGTATCACCGAGACCATCTGAAGCAGTCACGCGTGGCCACGCTGGCCACAGCGACCCCGCTGCCCAGCTCGATGATCGAAATGTATGTGATGATGCGTTACCTGCGCCCTGACCTATTAAAGACAGCCGAGGTGTACCGCGCGGACGATTGGGCACTGCAGTTCACCGAGCAAGTCACCGCGGTGGAACCAAAACCGGGCGGTGGCGGTTTCCAGGTCAACACCCGTACCGCAAGGTTCAGGAACCTCCCCGAGCTGCTCAACATGTGGCACGTCTCCGGTGACGTCAAAACACAAGCAGACCTCAATCTCAAGGTGCCGGAGCTACCCCGCAACAGTAAAGGCGAGCACGCCCCGGAAAGGGTGATTGTGCCAGCTACTGATGCACAACAAGCGGGCATGAACGACATTAATGAGCGGGCCGAGCTGGTGAAAAACCGTCAGGTAGAGCCCGAAGAAGACAATATGCTCAAGATCACTTCCGACGGCCGCGCAATCGCACTCGATGCACGGTTGCGTGATCTTGACGGCCCCTTGCCCGAAGAAACCACCAAAATCGACATCGTGGCGGACAAGGTGGCAACGATATGGGAAGAAACCCGCGACAACGAATACTTGGACGAGTGGGGCGACGTCTCAGACACCCCCGGAGCGCTCCAAATCGTGTTCTGTGACCTGGGCACCCCCAAAGAAGACCCCGATAAATGGGACGCCTACCATCATCTCCGCGACCAGTTAGTTGCGCGTGGTATGCCCGCCGAGAAGATCAGGTTCATTCATGAGGCCACCAACGACAAAACTAAAGCGGAACTGTTTCAGCAGTGCCGCGACGGTCGCGTGGCGGTGCTGATCGGTTCCACAGAGAAAATGGGGGTGGGCACGAACGTGCAAACCCGTGCGATCGCGCTGCACCACGTCGATGCGCCGTGGCGTCCGGCGGACGTCACCCAACGCGAAGGGCGGCTCATTCGTCAAGGCAACCAAAACGGTGAAGTGCAAGTGTTCCGGTACGCAACCGAGGGCAGCTTCGATGCGTACATGTGGGGCACCCTCGCCAGAAAAGCATCATTCATTGAGCAAGTGCTGTCAGGCCGTCTTGACGTCCGTGAAGCCGATAACTCGAGCGAAAAGGCTCTACAGTTCGCAGAGATGCAGGCAATCACCATCGGTGACATGCGAATCCTTGAAATGGCGAACCTGAAACAAGAGACGCAAAAGTTGGCGAGACAAGAACGATCACATTTGCGGAAGATTGATTCGGTGCACTCTCGTCGTCTCCTCCAGCAACAAATCGGTAGCGGGCTCGAACGCGATATTGATTTGTTGAAGCAACTCCAGCCAAAAGTTACTGACACCCAGGGCGATGCGTTTGCAGGTGCAGTCTCTCGCTCGAGATGGGCATCAGATGCACCATTCAGTGACCGGAAGGAATTTGGTCTTGCGCTCAAGCACCAGCTCTCTGTGTCTTTAGCCGAAGCGAAGAACAACCCTGGGTGGGGGCCACACAATCAGAATTATCCGAAGGCGGCCAAAACGCGCGTCACGGTGGGCGGTCTTGATTGGGACGCACATTTTCGGTGGAACCCGGTAGCCAAAGACGATCCTGTGGTCGAGTTTCATGCTGACGGCGCGCAAAATGCTCTGAGGTTCGAGATGAGGTTCTCACGAATCACCGGAGGCGATCATGGATCGCTCTCGCGGGGGTTTGAGCAGCGCGCTGCAGGGCTCACTGACCAGATCGCCGCGCATGAAGCATCGCTCACTGCGTCAAACAAGACAGTCGTGGAGCTTGAAGAGTTAGAGCGTGAGGTTTGGCCGAAGAAGGAAGAGCTCGAGTTCAAAAAACAGCGCCTCGCAGAGATTGTCGCTGAGCTTGAACGTGAAGCTGCAGGCCCGCAGGCGTCGACGCCAGATCAGTCTGTGCAGTCAGCCCAGGTGGCGCCCAAGGGGCCAACGTTCGCGCCATAGTAGAGCCATTATTCCGCTTGTGCATGTTAGGCAGGTCAGGCTGTTAGCTCTGCGTAACGCTCGAAGAGAATCTGTAACCGTTCTTCGTTGCTACGCAACGGGACCTTGGCACCAAATGCACGGTCGACTACCCGGTCAAGTGCGGCATGTGCCTTGAGTAGTTCAGGAGCCATTGCGAGTGGATTGTAGTGATCGGCAAGGCTGCGCTCGGGGTGGTTTGCGCGCGCCTCAAGCACACCTTGCCCCGCTGCGATGATCAGTTGGCGAAGATCATCTGGAACTGAAGGCAAGGGGAGATTGTTCCAGACGAGGGTGTTCGAGAACCTAAGTCTAGATTCAAGCCTTCCACCGATTGCCTTTTGCCAAGTGATGAACATTGAGCTGGAGGCGACCGCAAAAATTAGACCGTCAGGGTCCTCAGCGGTGAATACGAGATTGCTGGCGATAACTGTTGCGGGTAAATAGTCAGCAGCGAAGTACTGGCGATTTTCGGAGACGACGCTCGGGAGGCAAACATAGGGCACATTAAGAGCGCGCCGCTCCCCAAACAGATGAGGGGTTGCAGCAATCGAAACTGTTGCTTGCTTTTTGGAGCCGCTCCGCATGAGACGCACATTCTCGACTCTCTCGCGCAGAACTTTGGAGCGCGACAGATCTGCGGGATTTAGGTCTTCAAGCCAAAGACACCAACGTGGGAGTGAGTGAAGTAGTTCTTTCGCGCCAATATAAGGCCTCAGATATTTCGACGCCAAAGCATCGGCTGCAACGGCATCGTAT
>JAAZHL010000186.1 GCA_012510755.1 Leucobacter sp. | reverse complement strand
GCACTGCAGGGGTGATGATGTCCCACCACAGCAGCGAGGCAGCTTTCGGGGCGCTTGCCTTGGGGTCGATGGTCACATCACTCATTCTCTCGCCCTTCTCACTGATCTGGCCAGGCACTGCGGCGGCGGACGGCTAGCGCGGAGCGAAGGCCGACGGACGGCTAGCGCGGAGCGAAGGCCGACGGACGGCTGGCACGGGGCGGCTGACGTGGCGCGGCTGGCGTGGCGCGAAGGCCGGTGCCCAGCTCAGCTGCGCCGCACCCACCGAAAGGTCAGCAGGCTGAGCACGAGCCCGATCACGAGCCACCCGGCAAGGTTTGCTGCGACGAGCCCCAGATCCCAACTTTCATTCATTTCGGCGAGTTCGAAGTGTTCGGGCAGAAACACGCTGCGCATGCCCTGCGCGAGCCACTTCAGCGGAAACGCCGACGCCACATTCTGCAGCCATTCGGGCAGCATCGTGAACTGCAAGTACACGCCCGAGATGAACTGCAGAAGCAGCGAGATTGGCAGCACGACTGCGGTAGCACTCTTCGAGGATCGCGGCAGCGCCGACAGCGCGATTCCGAGCAGCGTCATGGTGACGATGCCGAGGGCGAAGATCCACGCAAATCTGAGCCACAGAGCTGGCTCGTTTGGCAGTTCGACCTGAAACACGAACCGAGCAAAGACCAGCAGCAACACAGCCTGCAGTGATGCGGTGACGAACACTTGGCCCGCTTTACCCATGAAATAGCTGACTGGTGACAGTGGCATGCCACCGAGGCGTCGCAGCCAACCTCCATTTTTCTCACCCGCAATGTCTACGGCCATGTTTTGCAGGCCTGACAGAAAGATTCCGGCGGCCAACATTCCCGGTAGATAGTACGCAGCCATCGTGATGCCCCCGCTGCCATCAGGTTTGGCGCCGATTTCACCAACCGAGGCGAATGCGGTGCCGAAGATGGCCAGCATGACGATGGGAAAGAGAAAGGTGAAGAACACCGTGTCAGGCGTGCGAAAGTATGAGATCAGTTCGAGTTTGATCGCTCGAACTCCGCTGCTGAGCGTCGACGGTAGTGTGCGTGACGCCATCGTTGTGGCTGCTGTGGCGCTCATGCCTTGGCCTCTTCTCTTGCAATGTTGTTGGGGTGTGTCGTGACGCCATTCTGTGACCCCGGGGTTGGCACCGCGGTCGGCACCGGGTCTGACTCCAGGCTTGCGCCTGGGTCTGCCTGGCCGATCAGTTCCAGGTAAATGTCTTCGAGCGAGGGCCGTCGCACCTCGAGTTCGACGGGCTCACCGAGCCGCGAGACGAGCGAAGAGACGAGTTCGCCCGGGTTCGAGGTGCGCTCTTCGCGGGGTGTGCCGTCGGCTTCGCGCCAGGTCACCACCGGCACTCGCGCTTCGGCCCCGCCGAGGGTCGCCGGTGGCGCCTCGGCGACGAGCGAACCACCGGCGATCACGCCAACACGATTGGCCAACCGCGCGGCCTCGTCAAGGTAGTGAGTCGTGAGCAGAATCGCTGTGCCTTCGTGCGCGAGTTGCTCGAGCATCGCCCAGAACTGTCGGCGGGCATCAGGGTCAAACCCAGTGGTCGGCTCGTCGAGAAAGAGCAATTCGGGCCGCCCGACAATGCCGAGCGCCACGTCGAGGCGCCGCTGCTGACCGCCTGAGAGCTTCGAGGCCCGTCGGCCCGCGTGCTCGGTCAGGCCGACCAGTTCGAGCACCTCATCGACGCTGCGGGGGTTGGGGTAGCTGCCGCGAAAATGGGTGATGAGTTCGCGCGGGGTGAACGGCCCGAGGTCGCCCGTCTGTTGCGACACGATGCCGACCTTTGCGCGCCATGACCGGCCCGCGCGAAGCGGATCCTCGCCCAACACCGAAACCCTGCCACCGTCGTACCGACGAAAGCCTTCAAGAATCTCGATCGTCGTACTCTTGCCGGCTCCGTTTGGGCCGAGCAGAGCGTAGGTTTCGCCGGGCGCGATGATCAGATCGAGCCCGTCGAGCACGGTGTGATTGCCATAACGCTTGACGAGGCCGTGCACCTCAATCGCGGGTGAGTGTTGTGTCATGCCTCTAGTCTGGCGCGCCTGGGCTGCGACGAACAGCGGCCGATCGTGCGATCTTGGCATCCACCGATCGGTGGAGGGCGAGATCACCGCAGCGCCTAGCCGATGCCCCCAAACACCAGCCGCGCAGCAATCACCACCATGATGACCGCGACACACCAGTCGAGCACCTGCCATGACCGCGGTGTCGCGAAGAAGCGAGTGAGCGCACGCGCCCCATACCCCAGCACCACAAACCAAATGATGCTCGCAAGCCCGGCACCCAGCAAGAACCACCACTTGCACGGGTCGCCCTGCGCGTTGCCGATCGAGCCGACGAGCACCATGGTGTCGAGATACACGTGGGGGTTGAGGTAGGTGATTGCGAGACAGGCGAGAACCGTTTGTTTGAGGGTGGTCTGCGATCCTCGAGCCGCAACCAAAGCCTCGGGCCGCATGGCTCGGCGAGCAGCACTCCACGCATACCAGAGCAAGAACACGACCCCGCCCCAGCGCATCACCTCGAGCACCCAGGGCACCCGTTCGATCACGAAGCCGATGCCCGCGATGCCGAGAAATTCAAGCAACGCGTCGGTAAGACCACAGATCAGCACGACCGGCAGCACGTGCTGGCGCCGAATGCCTTGCTGCAACACGAACGCGTTCTGGGCGCCGATTGCCACGATCAGCGACAGGCTGGTGCCAAAACCGATAAGTGCGGGGGTGAGCATGTTTCGAAGGTAGCGGCAGATCGGCCCGCCTCTGAAATTAAATCTGCCTAATATTTCTGAATCTGCTGAAGCAAAACTTAATATAGAGCATGAGCTTGCCAGTGGAACACCTCACCACCTTCTCTGCAATCGTCGACGAGGGCAGTTTCGAGGGCGCTGCACGCCGCCTGCACATCACCCCCTCGGCGGTGAGCCAGCGCGTCAAATCGATGGAACAACGGCTTGGCACCGTGTTGCTGCGCCGCAGCAGACCGGTCGAGGTGACCCGCGCGGGCGAGACCGTGCTGCGGGTCGCACGTCAACTCGACCGCCTCGTCGACGACGCGGCCCGCGAACTCGGCTTCGACCACGAGGGAGCTTCGGTGGTGCCGATCGTGGTCAACGCCGACTCCCTCGCCACCTGGCTCGTGCCCGCGCTCGCCGAGGCTGCCGCCACAACTGGCGCGCGGTTCGAGATCATTCGCGCAGACGAAGCGCACAGCGTCGAGCGCCTGCGCAGCGGCGAGGCAATGGCCGCACTGACCGCCACGAAAGATCCCATCGCTGGCTGCACCAGTGCGCGTCTGGGCCGAGACCGCTACCGCGCGGTGGCCGCACCCGACTTCTATGAGCACCACTTCGCCGACG
>JAAZHL010000185.1 GCA_012510755.1 Leucobacter sp. | reverse complement strand
GCGCAGTCTCGAAGGCGCTCGACCGTGCCGGCTACCTCGTCATCTCGACGGCGCTCAAAGACTGCCTCACGTCACCTGACGGCGAGGGCGAGACCGACCCCGGCGAGCTCGAGAAACTGTTTCTCTCGCTCGCCTAAGCTGACCCACAGCATCGGCGCATCACGCCCAGCGCTTCCCAGCTGGTGTTCGGCGCTTGCCAATTCCGCCGGTCTAGTTCGCTTGCCGAGCCCGCCTGCCAGCCTGCCTGCCTGCCAGGCCCGTTCGCCTAACCTGCTTGCCGCGATCCTCGTCGCCCCACACCTTTCCTTCCCAAAGGGACGCAATTGGCTGTCTCGAATGTGTTGAAACAGCCAATTGCGCCCCTTTGGCTTGGGCTAGGGCTGGCAGGTGCAGGCGGGGCTGGCGGTGAGGCCGGGGGCCGGCACACAATGCCGGGCTGGGCTGGGGCAGGCCGGGCTGGCACAGGCGGAGCTGCCAGGCTGGGCTGGGGCTGGCGGGTGCTGGCACGGCCGACAGGGATACTGGGTTCCGGCACAGAGACTGGGCCCGGCACAGAGAGTGGGTTCCGGCAGAGAGAGCGGGCCCCGGCACGGAGCAGATGCAGCTCACGCGAAGCCGGGCGGCACCTCGAAGAGATCGCCCGCCTCCGCGTGATAGTTTGAGTGAATCGAACAGCGAGAGGTGGGCGATGTCAGTAGAGGCCGAGCTCGGCACACGGGTGCGCAATTGGATCGCCGAAGACCCCGACACCGAAACCTGCGACGAAGCCGCGACGCTGCTGGCTGCGGCTGAGACAGGCGACCTCGCCGCGCTAACTCGCCTGCGCGGCGCCTTCGCTGACCGCCTCGCTTTCGGCACCGCTGGCTTGCGAGCGGAGCTGGGCTGCGGCCCCTCAAGAATGAACCGAGTCGTCGTCGCACAAACCAGCGCGGGCTTCGCCGCCTATCTGCTGGCACGGGCTACCAAAGGCGACACCACCCAGCCGCCGAGCGTCGTAATCGGCTATGACGGCCGCATCAACTCCGATGTATTCGCCCGCGACACCGCCGAGATCATGGCCGGTGCCGGCCTGACGGTGACGCTGCTACCCGAACCGCTGCCTACCCCAGTGACCGCTTTCGCGGTGCGGCATCTCAAGGCATCTGCCGGCGTCATGATCACGGCAAGCCACAACCCGCCAAGAGACAACGGTTACAAGGTCTACCTCGGCGACGCCGACGCTGGCTCGCAAATCATCTCACCGGCAGACCACGAGATCGCCGAACATATCGCGCGAGTTGCCACACAGCCACTGCAGGCGCTGCCGCGCTCACGCGACTACACGACCGTCGGCGATGAGGTGCGCGACGCCTACGTCGAGGCCGTCGGCGCTGCCGTGCTCGCCGGTTTACAACAATCACCGGCTGCCACGAGCACCGGCGCCGGCACGAGCCCCAGCACCGGCACCAGCACCGGCACCAGCACCACCGCCAGCACGTCGGGTAGCCACACCGCTGCTGAGGTTGCCGCGCCAACGACCAGTGCGCCGCTGCGCATTGCCTACACCGCGATGCACGGGGTAGGCGCCGATACCGCGCGGCGGGTCTACGAGCGCGTCGGTTTGCCGACTGTGGTGCCGGTGCCCGAACAGAACGAGCCCGATGGCACGTTCGCGACCGTCGCATTTCCGAACCCCGAAGAACCGGGCGCACTCGACCTCGCGTTTCGCACCGCCCGTGGCATCGAGGCCGACCTCATCGTTGCGCACGACCCCGATGCCGACCGACTCGCGATCGCACTGCCAGACCCCGATGCGGAGGGCGGTTATCGGCGCCTCACCGGCAACGAACTCGGTCTGCTGCTTGGCTGGCGTGCCGCAGAACGCGAGCGGGTTCGCGCGGCGGCCGCGGGCGAGGCCCCCAGGGGGACACTCGCCAACACCATCGTCAGCTCCCCCGCGCTCAGCGCCGTGGCTCGCGACTATGGCATTGATTACGCTGAAACGCTCTCAGGGTTTAAGTGGGTGTCACGAGTGCCGGGCCTCATCTTCGGGTTCGAAGAGGCGATCGGCTATCTGACCCACCCTGACGTGGTGCGAGATAAAGACGGGATTCTTGCGAGCGCCGACGCAATCGCGATGGCGCAAGAATGCAAAGCAGCCGGCCGCTCCGTGTGGCAATTGCTTGACGAGGCCAGCATGCGATTCGGCCATTTTGCGAGTTCGCAAGTGGTCGTGCGGCTCGACAGCGTTGCGGCCGTCATCGAGTTGGCCGAGTGGGTGCGCAGCAACCCGCCGAGCACTTTCGGCGGCAGCACGGTCACCAGCGTGCGAGACCTGTCACTGCCGGGGGCTGCTGAGGTGCCCGCGAATGTGCTCAGCTACGATCTCGCCGATGGTTCGCGCGTCATGATTCGCCCAAGCGGCACCGAGCCAAAGCTCAAGATTTACATCGATACATTTTCTGATCGAGGATCGCTCGGCGAACGCCGAGCCGCCGCCGCCACCGCCTTGCGCGACGTTGAAGCGGCAGTGCACCATTACCTGGCAGGCGCGACGAGACAGTCATGACAGGCACCCCGTGGCACCCGGCAGACACTGCCGAGTTTCTGCTGGTGCCTGGCGCGACGAGCCACAAATACTCCCGCGGGGTGCTTGGCGTTCGCACCGGTTCAAGCGCATACCCCGGCGCCGCGGTATTAAGTGTCGAAGCTGCCTGGCGGAGCGGCATCGGCATGGTCAGCTTCGTCTCGCCACTCGACGATGCGCCGCCCAAGTTCGGTTTGCCGTCGCCGGCTGCCGCGATCCTCGCACTTCGACCTGAAACCGTGTTTGCCGCAGACACCGCACACCAGCGCGCACGATGCGATGCGTGGCTGGTCGGCTGCGGCACGGACCCAGCGCAACGCAGCACCGCAGAACGCGAAGCCCTGCTTGAGCTGCTTTCCGGCACCACCCCCGTGGTGGTTGATGCTGGCGCCCTCGACCTCGTCGTGCGCGAACAGGCAACTGCCCCAACGATCGTCACACCGCACCTCGGCGAGTTTCAGTCACTCTGGCGGCTCGCTGGCCTTCGCGATCTGCAGTGGAAGACGACCGGTGGTTCGCACGCACAAGATGCAGCTGAGCGGGCGCGGGCTGCCAGCAAGCTGGCCGCAACGCTCGGCGTCACAGTCTTGCTCAAGGGGTCGCGTACGGTTGTCGCCGCTCCGACAGGCATGGTGTTCGTGTGTGAACCAGCAACCTCGTGGCTCGCAACTGCCGGCACCGGTGACGTGCTTGCCGGGGTGCTGGGCGCGCTGGTGGCCATTCATGCTGACGCGGCTCATTCCGATGCGGGCATGCTCGCTCGGCTGGGTGCGGCAGCCGTCACCCTGCATGACACGGCCGCGAGAATTGCGAGCACACGCCCCGACGGCTGCCCCGCTGCTGACCGCCCCGCAGGTACGCCGGCCCCGCCCACGGACAGCAACCAAGCACCCGCCGGTGCCGCTGAAGCGCTCATAGGCACCGCAACAACGCCCATCACTGCGCTCGACGTCGCCGCATGCCTACCGGCCGCTCATCGCCACCTCAGACTGTTGCGCAAGAGCGCCTAGCCCGAGCTCGCGGTCGATGCCAGTCGCAATCCACGAGGCCGTGTACAGCAGCACACGGCAGATCAGATTGAACCAGATCAAGATACCGATGAAGACCGCGAACGAGGCGAGCAACGGGTTGCTGGTGGCGCCGCCCAGCACAGCTTGACCAAGGATCTTCAGGCCGAGCAGGCCTGCACCACCGAGCGCGCAACCCACCACGAGTCGCCGCAAACCGACCGTGACCTCGGCCAAGTACTTATGCATCGCCATAAGCACAATCACGTCAAACACATACATTGCCCCATACCGAACGATAGCGCCCATGGAACTCAGCAACCAGTTATCTGCGTCCCAGTGCAACCAATCAAACATGAGGTTCGTCAGATTTGAGCTGAGCACGGTGAGCGCTGCCGAAACCAGAATCGCTATGCCGAACACCAGCGCCAGCAAAAAGTCTCGAAGTTTCAGCAAGACCGCGTTTCGGTACTGCTTCACATCAAGGCCGAAGATGATGCGGATCGCGCGGCGAGTACCGGTGAACCAATTGATCATCACCCAAATCAGCGAGAACGCGGCGATCACGCCAGTGAGGTTGAGGGTTCGTGCCGCCAGCAGCGCCGAAGTCTGAATGAATCCGTCCTTGCCAATCAGCCCAGGTATGAACGTGTTGATCTGGTCAATCAACGAATTGAGTAGCTCTGGGCGTGCCTCCAAGAAGATGCCGAGCACGCCAAACCCGACCCACAATGCCGCGAACACGGCGAACAATGCCTGGTAGCTCATGCCGGCTGCCAGCACATTGCCGCCGACGTCGGTGAAGTGCGAGAAGGCGCGCCAGGGCCGCGTGCGCTGCGCGTAGTCCCAGAGAGAACGCGCGCGTGTGATCATGGCTCGAGCTTAGTAGGAATCGAGATTCTGCACGGTGCGCCCCGTCATTCTGCACGAAGCCTGCAGAACTTCACGAAACGAGGGGTGAGATCCTGCAAGCTTCTCAGAAGCCCACAGCATGAAGAACGGCCGGCAACTCTGAGTGAGCT
>JAAZHL010000184.1 GCA_012510755.1 Leucobacter sp. | reverse complement strand
CGAAGGCGCTGACCAAGGGGCTCGACGAGCGGTTTGCATCTACGAAACGTGACGACAAGACTCAGACGGGCGCGCTGCTCGAGAAGATGGTCTCTGAGATGAAGTCGCGCATTTCATTGCGCGCGCAACGCGACACTGCCAGGCGAAAGAGCTCACTCGAGAGCTCATCGTTGCCTGCGAAGCTCATCGATTGCCGCTCACGCAATGTGGCCGACACTGAATTGTTTATTGTCGAGGGCGATAGCGCGCTCGGCACGGCTCGGCCAGCGCGCGACAGCGAGTTTCAGGCGCTTTTGCCGATTCGCGGCAAGATCTTGAACGTGCAGAAGGCATCGGTCGCAGAAATGCTGAACAACGCCGAATGCAGCGCCATCATCAAGGTGATCGGTGCGGGCTCCGGCCGCGACTTCGATATCGACTCGGCCCGCTATGGCAAGGTCATTCTGATGAGCGATGCCGACGTCGACGGAGCGCACATTCGCACACTGCTGCTGACCCTGTTCTTTCGGTACATGCGCCCGATGCTTGAGGCTGGCCGGGTGTATGCGGCGGTTCCGCCACTGCACCGCGTCATTGTGCAGAACGCTGGCCGCAAGCCGAACGAGACGGTTTACACGTACAGCGAGCGTGAACTGCAGAACCTCTTGGCAGACTTGCGCAAGCGCGGCAAGAAGTATCTCGAGCCGATTCAGCGCTACAAGGGTCTCGGCGAAATGGACGCCGATCAGCTCGCCGAAACGACCATGGATCGCGAGCATCGCACGCTGCGGCGGGTGCGTCTCGAAGACGCGCATGCTGCGGCCCACGTGTTCGAGTTGCTGATGGGTGGCGAGGTTGCCCCGCGCAAGGAATTCATCATCGAGAACGCCGATGACCTCGATCGCGAGCGCATCGACGCTTAGCGTGAGAGGGTAGCGACGTCGGCGCCTAGATTTGAGGGGCGAGGATCAGCGGCCACGCCACTCGGGGCCGCTCCGTTCGGGCGCAGTGCCGCTCGGTTGCTAACCGGCTCGTGCGCTGTGGCGCCCGGGCACAACGCGGGGCGCATCAAAGTTTAGGGCGCGTAGCCGATCGAGGACGCAGTGCCCTCAAGCGGTGTGCCACTGCCGTCACGCTTTGCGACCTCTGCGGGCAAGCTGACCGCTGAACCATCGCTTGTGAGCGCGCGGGGTGTTCCGGTGCCCACCCAGGCGCAGGCGAGCAGGTCTTCGCCCTTCAAGAAGCGTTGCGCTCGCACCCCGCCAGTCGCGCGGCCCTTCGCGGGAAACTCCGCCCAGTCCGACACCTTCGCAGACGCAGCGGCGGTGCCGGGCAGCGTGAGCGACGATTCTGCGACAGTGACGACGTGTGCCTCGCTATCGGCTGCGATCGCCGACGCAAAGATGACCTTTGCTTCGGCACCCAGCTTCATGCCAGCCATGCCGCCAGCGGGCCTGCCTTGCGGCCGCACCGTGTTGGCTGCAAAACGCAGCAACTGCGCGTCGCTCGAGACCGCAACGAACTCAGCATCGTCTGGCGCCGCGAACGCAGCAACCAGTTCATCGCCCGGCTTCAGCGTGATCAACTCGAACTCTGGCCTGGCCGGCAGATCTTGCAACACCACCCGCTTCACGACGCCGCCAGCGGTGAACACGCCGATGGGTGAGGCGTCTTCAAGCGGCACCAATCCGACGACCCGCAGCTTCTTGTTCGAGAGCCCGAGGTAGGCGGCGAGTGACACCCCAGCCGAGAATGCCACTGATGCGGCCGGCACCAGCGGCAGATCGACGGGTGTGAACCGGTGGACTGATCCATCGCTCAATACTGCGCCAAGCTCACCTCGCACAGTGCCGTGCACAGCAGACTGAATCGCACCGTGTTTCGTGGCCCGCGCCGCCCCGCGCAGCGGTTCGGCCGAGTCAGGGTCGCGATCAATGCGCAGTGCGCGACCGGTGGTCGACAGCAGCACGGTGGAGGGGCTGTCTGCCACTTCGAGTGCTTGGGCGTTGCCCGCTGCCGAACGCGTGGGGCGCGCTACCGCTCCGGTGAGCACCGTGCGACGGGGGGTGCCATAGGCTTCAGCAACCTCGTCGAGCTCAGTCGAGACGACCTGGCGCAGCTTGTCATCATTGCCCAAGATTTCGAGCAGCGCTGCGATCTCCTCATTGAGCTGGTCGCGCTCGCCCTCAAGCTCGACCCGCGAAAACTTCGTGAGACGGCGCAACCGCAGCTCAAGAATGTACTCGGCTTGCGCCTCGCTGAGATCGAAAACCTGCATGAGCCGCGCCCGAGCTGACTCGGCATCATCGCTTGTGCGAATGAGCTGAATGACCTCATCGATATCGAGGATCGCAATGAGCAGCCCCTCGACCAGATGCAGCCGCTCGCGGCGCTTGCGAAGACGATACTCGCTGCGGCGTCGCACAACGGTCAAACGGTGCTCAACAAACACCTTGAGCATCTCACGCAACCCTAGTGTCTGCGGTTGGCCGTCAACGAGTGCGACCGAGTTGATGCTGAACGAGTCTTCGAGTGGGGTGGTGCGGTAAAGCTGTTCGAGCACTGCCTCGGGGCTAAACCCGGTTTTGAGCGTGATGACGAGACGCAAGCCATTCTTGCGGGCGGTGAGATCGGCGACATCACTGATGCCCGAGATCTTCTTTGCTTCGACGCCCTGCTTGATCTTCTCGATCACGCGTTCGGGGCCCACGAGATAGGGCAGCTCGGTGACAATGAGCCCGGTGCGGCGGGGACCCAACGGTTCAACCGCTACCTTGGCGCGGGTGCGAAACGCGCCCCTGCCGCTGCGATAGGCGTCTTTGACGCCGTCGAGGCCGACGATGATGCCGCCGCCAGGCAGGTCGGGGCCCGGCACGAACTCCATGAGCTCGTCGACGGTGGCCGAAGGGTGACGCAGCAGGTGCTTCGCGCCTTCAACGACCTCGATGAGGTTGTGCGGGGCGAGGTTCGTGGCCATGCCCACCGCAATTCCAGATGCGCCATTGACCAAGAGGTTCGGAATCGCCGACGGCAGCACGTCTGGCTGCATGAGCTGGTTGTCGTAGTTCGGCACGAAGTCGACGACGTCTTCGTCGAGCGAGGCAGTCATCGCGAGGGCAGCGCCGGCGAGCCTCGCCTCGGTGTACCTCGAAGCGGCGGGGCCGTCATCGAGCGAACCGAAGTTGCCGTGACCGTCGATGAGTGGCAAACGCATAGCAAATGGTTGTGCCAGGCGTACTAGCGCATCATAAATTGATGCGTCGCCGTGCGGGTGTAGTTTGCCCATGACCTCGCCGACGACACGCGCACTCTTGACGTGACCCTTCTCAGGGCGCAACCCCATGTCGGTCATCATGTACAGAATGCGCCGCTGCACCGGCTTCAGGCCATCGCGGGCATCGGGCAGCGCGCGCGAGTAAATGACAGAGTATGCATATTCAAGAAACGACGATTCCATCTCGGCCTGAATGTCGATGTCTTCGATGCGTTCTTCAATTTGCTGCTCTGCTTGCTGCTCTGCCACGGTGTGTTGCAATGCCCTTCGGTTTGCGCGCCCGATTGCGCGCACGGATACGATGGTGATTATGCTACCGACGCCTACTGACAACGGCGCGAGGCTGGCCGCGATTCTGCCGACAGCGCTCACCAGCCAGGCGAGTGGGCTCGGCAAAGATGCGCTGCTGACGCTGAACGCCACACTACAACCGCTGGGCGAAACGAGCCCCAACGAGTCCGCCCTCGCATCGTCCGGTGTGCTCGAGCGCGCGGTACCGGTGCGTTCGGTCATCGTGGTGGTGGTGGACGGCCTCGGTCACGCGAACCTGCGCGCAGCCGCCGGGCACGCGCGCACACTCTCGGCGCTCGCGACGCGCCGCATCGAGACGGTGATTCCGTCAACGACGGCGGCCGCGCTCACGACCATCACGACCGGCCGACTGCCGGGCGAGCACGGGCTGATTGGCTACAAGATTCGGCACCCTGAACTGGGCCTCATCACGCCGCTGAAAGAGTGGCAGGGCATCGAGCGTCCGCGCGAGTGGCAGCGCGCTGAGCCCTTGTTTGCGCAGGCCGCCGCGCTTGGCGCACGCCCCGTCGCTATCGGCCGACCGGCGCACGCCGTGGGCGGGCTCACCGAAGCCATTCTGCGCGGAGCCGAATATCACCCAGGCCAGACCATCGCCGAACGTTTCGCGGTCGCTTCACGTTTGGTGCGCGGCAGCGATCCTCTGTTTGCATATTTGTATGTTGACGAGCTCGACCGTGTGGCGCATCAGCAGGGCTGGCAAAGCCCTCTGTGGGTGAAGCGGCTTGAGCAGCTTGACGAGGCGTTGACTGACCTTTTGCGTGCCCTGCCCGCAGATGTTGGCGTCGTGGTGACCGCTGACCACGGCATGATCGACGTGCCGCCCGAGCATCGTCTCGTGCTTGATGAGGCGATCGCGCAGTTCGATGAGGGCATGGAAATCGGCGGAGAGCCGCGCATGCGTTCCCTCTATCTCAGCGACCGCACTCGTGCTGCTGAGGTGGCCGACGACATTTCGGGTGTGCTTGGCAAACGCGCGTGGGTGGGAACTCGTGACGAGGCGATCGCCGCGAACTGGTTTGGGCCGATCGAACACGAGGTGGCCGAGCGGCTCGGTGATGTGATTGTGGCGGCGCGGGCGCAGTTCGCGTTTCAGCTCTCGACTGACGAAGATTCGGCGCGCGCGATGGTCGGTCAGCACGGGGGAGTGAGCGATGAAGAACGCGGGGTTCCGCTTGCGCTGGGTGGCGCGTTCGAGGGGAGCAGTTTCGCGGCGGCGGTGAGCCAGGTCGCGACACTCGTTGGTCGCTAGTTGCTGTTGCTGTTGCAGTCACGAGGATCACGCAGCCGGAATCCGGTCTACCCGTTTCGGTGGGGTGTCGAGCCGTTTTCTCGCCAAAGGGACACGAATGGCTCTCTTCCTTGAGTTGAGACAGCCATTTGCGCCCCTTTGGCCGGGGGGGGGCTTGTGGTTGCGCACGGGGTGCGAGGGCGCGGGGCGAGGGCCTGCGGCCATCGAGGGTTGACGGGCGAGTGCGCGCGCCGGTCTAGTCGGGATCTTCTTCGCTGCGGGTTCCGAAAAGAATGTCGTCCCAGCTGGGAATCGAGGTGCGCCCGCGGCTGCGCCGTGAGCGTTCGGTGGCACGGTCGCTGGGCCCGCCCTCTGCCGGAGTCGCCGAAGCGGCCGATTCCGTAGTGTCGCGCGCCCCGGCCTCGCGCCCTGCTGCCTCGCGTGCCCCGGGCTCACGAGCCGCAGCGTCGCCGGGGGCTTCGCCTTCGGCTAGCGGCGGCGTGGGCAGCTCGACCAGGCCACCCGAATCGGGTTGCGAGGAATGTTGCGAGGACTGTTGCGAAGACTGTGGCGACGACTGGTGCGGATTTTGATGCAGCGAGACCGGAGTTGCAACCTCAGCAGTGTCTTCTGGTTCAGGCGACGTCGCGTCGGCCCGCTCACCGCGCCGACGGCGCAGGGCGTCGAGCAGATCTGCGGTCTGGCCGAGATCTGGGGCCTCCGCTTCTGGCGTCTTGATCGCACGTTGATCGATTTCGCGGCGGCGAGCATATTCAGCGTCTGCATCAACAATCGGAATTGAGCCGGTTGACGGGTGCCCCGAGCGCAGAGCAGCTTCGGTGGCGGCGCTGCGTGCAGCTGTGGCGGCCGCATCGCCCCCAATGCTGTCGCCAGAGCCCGAGCCTGAGCCGCTGCCCGAGCCAGAGCCAGCACCAGCACCGGGACTAGCCGCGTCGGGCGCGGGCAGATCCTCGTGATCAAATGCACCAGAATCGAAACGGTCACGTTCTGTTTCAGAGTCGACGGCACGCAGCTTTGGAATCAGGCGTTCGCCGACATCGCCAAGCTTCGACAGGCTGGTGGCGTCGGGGGTGATGGGCGACAGCGCCGATTTGCGGTGGTCGAATGACCACACTGCGCGATGCCACACGTCGAACGAGTCGAATTCGAGACCGATCATCCAGCCGGCTTCGTCGTCGCGCCTCGAGCTCCACTCGATGTTTTTGGCGCTCAGCGCGATGAGCCGCTCGGCGATCACGGTGCCAAATTGCTGCTCAGCAGTCTCGCTTGGTGTGGTGCGCACCGCAACTTGCTGCGCCGAGGTGAGAATGAACCTGCGTTCGGCGAGCACGGGCTCTTCGTAGCGTTCGATGTCGTGGTCTTCTGCGCCGGTGAGTTCCGAAATTTCGGCTCGGCTTTTGCCTGCGCGCACGAGGGCCTGGATCTGCCGTGGGCTGACTCGGGTGGTCGGGCTTGATTGCCGAGCGAGGTGGCGAAGATCTGAAAGTATGTTGCTGTCAACGACGAGGCGAAACTCTTGGCCGGTCTCAGTTGCGACGATAAGAGATTGGTTCTCACGTCGCACCACACGTAGTTCATCCATGTCGGCTCCTCTCGATGACTAGCAATAAGGGTGTCACGTCTGGCCTGAGAGGTCACGTATTGACGCGGGCGGTTGTGAAAATTGGTGACGAGGATCACGACTTCCGATGTTGAAATTTGCCGCGCTCAGCAAATTCACGGCCATTCGGTTTGCGCATAGGGGGTATTGTGAGGCAAACTATGGCCGCGGTTTGTGAATTCAGGTCAAAGTAGAGCGTAGGAGAGAATGGCTACCGATTACGATGTCCCCCGTAAGTCTGAGGACGAGTCTGAGTCGATTGAGGCTCTGAAAGAGCGGGGCCCTTCTGAAGGGGCGTCGTCTATCGACGCCGAAGATGCTGATAACCCAGGTTTTGAGCTTGCCGGGGCAGATTTGTCTGATGTTGAGCTCGACGTGGTGGTGCTGCCACAGCAAGATGATGAGTTCACGTGCGTGAATTGTTTCTTGGTGCGGCACCGTTCGCAGCTTGACCACGAGAGCAAGCTCGGCCCGGTTTGCGTCGAATGCTCGGGTTAGCAAGCATCGCTTGCTGACGCATTCGGCGCCGACGTCACTACGTCGGAATGCTCGGGTTAGCAAGCATCGCTTGCTGACGCAGGCCCAGCGCCCCGCTGACTAGCGGGGCTGCTTGGCCCGTTCGATCGCTTTTAGCAGTTCGTTCGGGTTGCGTGTGGTGATCACCCAGTAGGGCGTCGGATCTTGTTCGTCGGCGATCTCGATCTGCACGCCTCGGTGAATGTGCCCGCGCACCACAAGGTAGGCGCGCGCGTCGGCGCTGGGCCCAATCACGCGCCTAAGGGTCGCGTCGTCGAGCGTGCGCATTTTGCCGAGCAGCGACACGTCGACTTGGGCGTTGCCCGCGGTCAAGACGCCGTCGCGAACGTTGACGGTGGGCGACATGAGCACGAGTGACCCGGCGATGATGACATAGACGCCGATGGCGATGGGCGTTGCCAGGGCGGGGCTCACCGGAAACACCACCATGAAGCTCGCCGGCAGCAACAGCAGCAGGCTGAGAAGCAGCAATGGTGAGGGCCAGAGGCGTTCGCTGAACGTCGTGGGGGAGTCCTTGCTCATGCTTCTATTATCTCGGGGGCTCGCGGGTGATGCCTGTGTACTTGCTCTGTGCATCGCTTGCGGGCTCCGCTCAACGTCGATATTCGGCTAATCTGTCGGGGTGACTGATCTTGTGCAAGTTCCTATTGTTGCCCCTGCTGACCATGTTCCGGCATACGCGTTGCCTGGCGATGCTGGCGCCGATTTGTGCAGTGCTGAGGCGTTGGTGCTTGCTCCTGGTGAGCGTGCCCTTGTCGCGACGGGTGTGAGCATCGCGTTGCCCGAGGGGTATGCGGCGTTTATTGTGCCGCGCAGTGGTTTGGCTGCGAGGCATGGTATTTCGATTGTGAATTCGCCTGGCACGGTCGATGCTGGGTATCGGGGCGAGATTAAGGTTTCGCTCATTAATCTTGATCAGCGCGAGTCGTTTGAGGTTTCGGTGGGCGACCGCATCGCGCAGATGATTGTGATGCCGGAGTCGCGTGCCACGTTCGTGCCGGTCGATGAGTTGCCTGCGAGCGAGCGTGGCGCCGATGGGTTTGGTTCTACCGGTGTCGCCGGTCGGGCGTAGGCTAATCACGCCTAAGATTTCAGTATGAGGTGCCCATGGTTGGCACTGGTTTAGTGCATCAGTGGTGTTGGTGCTGCGAGTGAGATGAGTGAGTGATGAGTGACGAGACACAGCCGGTGGCCGATGAGGTTGAGCTGGCTTCGGTGTCGGTAGAGGCTACGGTCGATACGTCGAAGTCGATGCCTGATGATCGAGCGAGCGCTGGTCCGTTCGATATTTCTGAGGTGCCTACGATCAAGCCTTACGTCGATTTTGGTGGCATCAAGGTTGCGCCGCGTGAGGGTTTGCAGTTGCGGCTTGAGGTTGATGAGCGTGCGAAGCGTGTGGTCGCGGTGACTCTCGATTTTCAAGGATCGCTGCTGCAGTTGCAGGCCTTTGCCGCACCGAAGACCACTGGGTTGTGGCATCAGGTGCGCGCTGAGATTGCGCAGCAGTTTGCTTCGCAGGGGGCGCAGGTCAGTGAAGATTCGGGCGCCTTGGGCACTGAGCTTGTGGTCGTGACGAATGTTCCGGCCGAGCAGGGTGGCGGCCAGCGCACGGTGCGGTTTGTTGCGGTTGATGGCCCCAGGTGGATGCTGCGTGGCGTGCTCATGGGCAAGGCCGCTGACGATGCTGCGGCTCGCGAGGGTGTCGTCGAGCTGTTCCGTGATGTGGTTGTGGTGCGTGGCGATCAGCCGATGCCGCCGCGTGAGTTGTTGCCGTTGCAGGTGCCGGCCGGCGCTGGTCAGATGCCTGGCCAAGAGGTCGCCCAAGCGTGACCGAGAAAGACGACCGCACTCAGCAGGCCGGGCTTGGTCGGGCGATCGAGGCGGGTCTGTCGGGTGAGGCGGTGAGCGCGCGGGGCGTGCTCGAGGCGATCGGTGGCGTGCGCGGCATCGTTGAGACGTTGTTGCCGGCGACCGTGTATCTTGCCGTGT
>JAAZHL010000183.1 GCA_012510755.1 Leucobacter sp. | reverse complement strand
CCCCAGAAGTTGTAGCCCCATTGGCAATTCGCTTTGAGCCATTCCAAATGATCCCAATCTGTTCCCCCGCCAGAGCTAGAGCCGCCGTCGGACCCGCCGCCTGATGATCCGCCACCGGAGCTTGAGCCACCATCGGAACCACCACCAGACCAGCCACCGCCAGAACTCGACCCGCCACCTGACGAGCCGCCACCGCTCCAGCCGCCGCCGGAGTAGCCCGGTGTGGGTGTCCACGTGCCTGTGCTGGGATCGGTGTACCCTGACTCGCCAGCCGCAGCAGCTGCCGCTGCCGCTTCGTCAGCCAACACCTGAGCGTGGGCAGCTTGTGCGGCCTTTGCCGCGTCCACATATGCCTGCAGCCCGGTTACCAGATTGGTGAGCGGTTCGAGCGCGTCGCCCTGGTCATCGATCTTGGCTGTCGCGGTAGTGGTCACCAGAGCCCGTTGCGCCTCGCTCGCTTTCGTTGCCGCCGCAAGCACTTCACTTGATTGCGGTTCCGCCTCATCGAACGCTGCCTCAAGCGGTTCATATGTCGCACCGATCAGCGTGTGCAACTGGTCAAGCTTGGCTTGTGCCCTGTCTCGCAGTTTCGCCACACGTTCCGCGTGCTGCATCGCTTCATCGCGCGCAAGGGTTGCCGTGCTCACTGCGTCGCCATCCACCTGATCGTCAGATAACGGAGTCATCAGTAAGGGTGCGGGTGCGAGCTCAAGAAGTTCTGTCACATCGTTCACGGTGAGCAGCAGCTCGTCAGTGACCATCGGGGTGAACTCTCCAGCGTCGGCATCATCTCCCGTGCCGGGGTCGTCACCCGGCTCGCTATCGTCATCAGTGTCGTCGCTCACTACGGCAGTTGCTGCCGCAGCGATCGCGGCCAGCCCATCAGCTGTGGCCTGGTCTTGCTCTATGCGCGCCAGATGCGCCACCTGTAGTACGTTGCCCTCAATGGGGGTTCGCTCACCAAGCGCCTCTTGCAGGTCAGTGCCAGCTGCGAGGATCGCTGCCGCCGTATCAGCAGTGAGGATCGGTGCCGCAGTGCCGCCAAGTGCGACCACGGACGCTGCGAACTCGTGCGCACGATCCTCTTGCACCATATGTAACGCTTCAAGGGCTTCCGCAGCGACCACATCAGCCGCCGCCTGTTCAAGCAGCGCATTCGTTTCAGTCACCAGGTCGTGATACTCGCGTACCTGCGCCTGATGAATCACCATCGGCGTGACGATCGCACCAGCAGCAGCGAGGGCCGCCGTGACCACAGCAGCAGTGATAATCACGGCCTTCTTGCGTTTTGGTTTCACCTGGTTCACGTCTGGTGGGGGTGCCTGCGTCTCTACTTCACTCATCGTTCTACTCATCTCTTCACATCAGTTATTGCAGACCCCTGAACGGCGTATTGCCGGACGGGATACTTGCATCGTATAAATCCGACACCTGTCTTGTCAAGCGTCACTATGCGCTTTACTATTCGTGTTGTTGTGTCTACATTGGCTGTATGGGGACGCACATACCGAAAGACCAGTGGCTGGAGCAGGTCGACCAGGCGCGGCGGGCTCAGGAAGCTGTTGAACGCGACCGAGTCGCGGCGCGCTCCAGGTTTCGTCGGGCCGTGCTCGATGCTTACGAGAACGGTATCTATCCGACCGAGATTGCCCGTCGACTCGGGGTGAACCGGCAATACATTCACCAGGTTCTCGAAGCCGCTCGTAAAGAACGCGGCAACACCCCCTAAGTCTTGAGTGTGCGGCACCGCCACTCTCGCACTCACCCGATACCTACCAACTGTGCGGACGGCTCTGGCACTTCTGCCAGCAGGCCCGCCTCGTCGAGTTTCTTGAGCATACGTTGACCGGTCTTTGCTGACTTGCCGCCAAGCCACTCGCCAACTTTCGCGCCGGTTGGTCTGGTGCCGTGCTCCGTCTCGTACTCGATGATGAGTGCAGCTATCTCTTGATCGCTCACCGTCACCACCGGTGCCGGAGCAACCAGCCGTAGCTGCTGCATACTCGCCACTGCCTGTGCGGGGGTACTCGTCTCGACGGTGGTGCTCGCGCTTGGCTCGGTGATACGTACCCTTGGTGAAGCGCTTGGCGTAGCTGCCGCCGGCACCGATTGAGTAGACACCTTTGCAGCGAGCTTTGCACGACGCATCTGCATCTTTGCACGTTCTTTATCGTCAGGGAACAGCTTCATAATCATGTGCGTCATGATGAGTAGCGCGGCTGGCGCGATTGCGCCAAGCACCATCGCCTGCAGCGGAGTCGTCCGGCTCATATCTGCTGTCATCAGCGCGTGAGCACCGTTCGCGTACACGCTCACCGTAGATAGCGCTGCGAAACCAAGATAGGCGAGCCAGGTGCCACCCAACCCTCGAATTTTTAGTTGCGTTGCAGCGATCAAAAGCCACACCATCGTCCCGTCGACAATGATCGGGAACAGCACAGCCGGTGCGATGCCGTTAATTCTCGCCATATCCGTCAATGTTGAAAACGTAATGATCATCGCACCCAACGCGATCGCAGCACCGACCCCGCCGAGCCCTGCCACCATCGTCCACGAACGAGTCCCTTGCGTTTTAGCCATTGTCCTAAGTCCAATCTGACAGCGAATGCGAGCCGCGAGCGGCTGCCTTCATCGCTACTTTGTAATTTTTGAGCGCACGCGCATGGGTGCTGCTCATTGAAAAATCGAAGTCACGATCCAGTAAGTG
>JAAZHL010000030.1 GCA_012510755.1 Leucobacter sp. | reverse complement strand
CTTCATACACTCGGCTATAACATGTCGGTATGCATGAGCAACGTTCAGCAGACGTCACCCCCGCGCAGTTTGAGCTCGCGAACCAGGGCGACGAGTCGGCTATCGCGCGCATTCTTGTCGATCATCTGGGCTATTGGCAGCGTGCGGCGCTCAGTATTACCCGCAATGAGCATGAAGCAGATGACCTCGTGCAAGACACGATTGTTGGGTTGATTGGTGCGTGGCGCCGGGCCGACCAGCAATGTGCGGGCCTACGGCACGGCGATGATGCGCAACGCGTACGCCAGCGCCATGCGGTCGCCCCGCTCGAAAGCTCAATCGTTTCACGAGGTTGAGGCGAGTGCCGCCTTGCCTGCGGTGCACCAGAACCTCGACGAGATCGATCTCTCGAATGAGCTCGCGGCCGTGCGCAGGGCGCTCGACACGCTGAGCTCCGAACATCGTGAGGTGCTGATCGCCACGGTTGCTCATGGCGAGAAGCCCGCCGAACTGGTCGAGAGGTTTGGTAGGCCCGCCCCCGCAATTTCGAGTTTGTCTGCACGGGCGAAGCAATCGCTGCATCGTGCGCTGTTGCTTGACTACCTTGCGACGGGCGAAGAGCAGTGCATCGAGAATTCGCGACGGCTGCCTCGTCGAGTCTTCGAGCAGCCTGAGCGACATAAGGCAAGCGATCGGGGGTTGACCCACGTACGGTCGTGCGATCTTTGCCAGCGCAACTGGCGCCGCTTTGGTGCAGTCGTGTCGGCGCTGGGCGTGCTGCCTCTACTGACGGTCGCACAGCTTTCTGTTGGCGCGGGGCCTGCCGCTGCAGCTGATTCGCCGGGTGGCGAGGCCGCGGGCGATGGTGTCGAGGCCGCGGGCGATGGTGTCGAGGGCGATGGGGCAGCAGAGAGCCAGGGGGCAGCGGAACACGGTCAGGGCGAAGCTGCAAGTACACCGACGGCCGCAGCCGCGGCAGCAGCGCCGTCAGCAGCGGTGCCAGCAGCAGCTTCAGCAGCGACAGCCGCCGCACCCGCACTCTCGGCAAGCGCCGCGCTCGGCGCCAAGCTCACTGCCGCCATCGGGTCGAAGGCCGCACTTGTCGCAGGCATTGCGCTGGTAGTGCTCGCGGCAGTCGCATTTTTCACTCAGCTCGCTTCTCCCATAACGCGAGCAGGCGAACCTGTCACCTACGCGGGCGAAATCGCCGGAGCGAATCCGCACGGCGCATCATTCAACGCAAGCCTCGATGTTGCCGCCGACGGGTCGCTGCGTGCGATCAACGTGCACTTCGAGGTAGCCGAAGCCGAAGAGTGGTCGATCACCCAGTTCGCGCTCACGCTTTCGCCGGGCACCGAGTTGCGCGCAGCGTCGAACGGCCTGCAGTGCAGTGTCGAGGGTTCAGTGGCGGTGTGCCTGCCTACGGCGAGCACTCAGATGGGTCGAGACTTCGTTTTTGAAGTCGAGGATCGCGAGCGCAGCTCGCAGCCATACGACACCCCCGCAGGCAACGCCGCTGCAGCTGACACCACCACAAACGACACCGCTGCGACCCGCGCACCTGCGCGCGGCCAATTCACGCTCGACCTCGTCGCCGAGGCCGACAGTGACGCATTTTCGGGGCGCTCAAGCGGAACCTGGTAGTTTCTTTCAACCACCGAGACAGACACCGCGACAGATTTCCCACCCTCACGCGTCTTGAGTGTGCGCATTTCGTGCATATGATGAAAATAGACTCAGAGACTTTACACTCAGGGGGAACATTGCGAATAGGTAAAACTTTGCGCGCGCTCGGCGCCGCAACACTCGCCGCGGCGCTCGTGCTCGGCGGGTCGGCGGCTGCGAATGCCGTGCCAACGCCCGATTTGGGACCAGATTCCGGCGGCACGACGGTGACGGTGCCTGAACCTGCGGGGATCACCTTTACCTAAGTCAGTTCAAGCTCAAACCACCACGTTGCGATTGGTTCAGACGGCAACGTCTATTCGTGGGGAGGCAATAACAGGGGGCAGCTCGGCGACGGCACCACGACAAACAGTGAAATTCCCGTCATAGCCGATACCTCCGGTCTGGGCGGGATCACGTTCAGTCAGGTCAGCGCAGGAAACGGCTTCACAGTGGCAATCGGCTCTGACGGCAAGATCTATTCCTGGGGTGCGAACAACTATGGGCAGCTCGGCGACGGCACCACTGCAGACCGCTCCACCCCTGCCTTGGTAGACACCTCCGGTCTGGGCGGCATCTCTTTCACTCAGGTGAGCGGAAGCACCTATCACGCGGCGGCTCTCGGCAGTGACGAAAACGTCTACGCCTGGGGATTCAATCTCTCAGGGCTTCTCGGGGTAGGCGCAGGCGGTAGCAATCAGCTTGTTCCAGCACCGGTGAACACCTCAGGCATCGGCAACGTCGCGTTCACCCAGATCGGCACGGGAACCACCAACACACAGGGAATCGCCGCAAACGGCAATATCTATTCCTGGGGCGTGAACAACCGTGGGCAGCTCGGCGACGGCACGACTACCGATCGACCTGCCCCGGTGCAGGTGAACACAACAGGCATCGGCGGGGTTACCTTCACGCGGCTTGCTGTCGGAATCAGCCACTCCGTGGCGATCGGTTCCGACGGCAATACGTATGCTTGGGGCAACAACTTCTCCGGTGGCCTCGGTGATGGCACTACCACCGTCTCATCTGTGCCGGTGCTTGTCGACACGTCAGGCATCGACGGTGTCACGTTCACTCAGGTCGCCGCGGGCAACGGTCACTCGCTGGCGATTGGTAGCGATGGCTACACCTACGCTTGGGGGTCGGGTGATTATGGCCAGCTGGGTCACGGCGCCGGTACGTCAAGCAGCACACCCGTGCGCGTAGGTACCAGCACCGATATCTTCTCGAGCCTCGCCGCTGCTCAGAGCCGCTCTTTGGGACTCGACTCCGCGGGAAACCTCTACATCTGGGGTTCAGATCACTCTGGCATGAGTGCAATCACCACCCCTGAGCTGTTCGCCCCGATCGTCGCTGTAACAGGCGTCACCTTTGACGGGCTCGCTGGAACTAATCTGATCGATAACGGCGATGGCACCTGGAGTGTTGATACGCCCGCACATGTGGCGGGCCCGGTCGATGTGGTTGTGTCGTGGACGTTGAACGGTGTTGCGCAGACCCCGATCTCGTATCTCGCGTCGGCTGATGAGGGCTTCACCTACTACGCGCCGGTGCCGCCGGGAGTCACGATCTCTGGCGACCAGACCGTGGTCGAGGGCGAGCCTGCCTCGTTCACCGCCACCCTCACTGGCACACCGAGCCCTGCGGTCTCGTGGGAGGTCTCGACCGACGGTGGGGCCACCTGGACGGCCGGCACCGCGGCAGAGGGTGTGGTGTCGCCGGATGGGCTGATCCTCGAAATAACCTCAACCTCTGCAACGCAAGACGGATACCAGTACCGTGCCATCGCAGCCGCGACAAGCGCGGGGCCGGCAGCTACCAGCTCCCCCTCGACGCTGACGGTAACCACCCTGCCCGAGGTTACGGCACCTGTTGATGTGACCGTGGCAGAGGGTGGCACGGCCACGTTCACTGTCGAGGTGACTGCGGGGTCACCCGCGCCGACCCTCGAGTGGGAAATGTCGACCGACGGCGGGGTCACCTGGGTCACCGTCACGGGCAACCCGAACATGGTCGTGTCGAACGCGGGCCGCACGTTGACCGTATCACCAGCAGCAGTCAGCGCCAGCGGCAACGAATATCGGGTGGTCGCCACGAATGCGGCAGGCACGGTGACCAGTGAATCAGCCAAGTTGGTTGTCACCCAGTCGGGCAGCGGTGGCACCGCGGGTGGCACTGGCAATAGCAGCAACGTGAACACGACGCTCGAATCCACTGGCACGGAGATCTCTCCGTTCTACGGCATCATCGCGGCGATCGCGCTCGCACTCGGTATCGCACTCATTGCAGGCAACCAAGTGGTGCGCCGCAGAGGACTGAACCGCTAGGGGCATCACCGCTAAGGTCATCACGTCTAGCGTCATCGCGAAAAGGGGCCCGCGTCGGGTGCAGCAAATGCGCCAGACGCGGGCCTTCTGCGTGATCCCATGAATGTCAGTGGTACCTGGTTCACTGTATTCATGACCTCCTCACCATTCTCACGTCGAGCGCAGCTGCGGGCTCTCGACTCGATCGTGGGCAGGCTCGAAACCAGCGAGAAGCGTCGTCGGGCCGAAGACGCGGCACAGCTCAAGGTGCTCGCCGAGGCTGTTGAGATGGCAACCGCCCAAGACTCCGCCGCGCTGAAAAATGAACATTCGTCACTCGCCTATCGCGCGGTACGGTCTGAAATTGCGTGCGCGCTCAACATGAGCGAACAGTCGGTCGAGCGCCGCATGTCGCACGCATACGAACTCATTCAGCATTACTTCATCACCTATATGGCGCTGCGCGAAGGCGAGATCAGCCTGGCCCACACTGAGG
>JAAZHL010000029.1 GCA_012510755.1 Leucobacter sp. | reverse complement strand
GGCCTCATGCACCGAGAAGATGTCAACGGCGGTAAACGCCAAGAATACCGCATCACCTCAAAGGCGCTCGATTTCTTCGATGTCACCACATCGATCAATGCTTGGGCCGAAACTTGGCTCGCCGAGAACGGTCATTCGGGGCTCACACTTCGCCATATTCCTTGCGAGAACAAACTCATGCCGCAATACACCTGCAATGCCTGCAACGGCGTGCTCACTCGAACCGAGATTCACTTTGAGGGACCCATCAGCGATCAGTAGCGGCGTGATACCCACGACGGTGTGCCGCTAGGCCGCCATTCGGCGAGACCCAGCGGCACACACGCACGGCTAACGCCCCGTAAAGCGAGCTGGGCGCCGCTCAAGAAACGCTGCGACACCCTCTTTATGATCTTCAGAAGTCTGGCACTCAGTCATTGCCTTAATATGCTCATGCAGGTGCTCATCACGGCCGCGCGATGACGCCCAGTTCAACAACGACTTCGCGCGCGCGATCGCATACGGCGATCCTGTCGATACTCGTTTCGCAAGTTCACGAGCGGCCTGCTGCAACTGCTCTGGTTCAACGACGTCAAGCAAAAACCCGATATCGCGGGCCTCAACAGCGTCAATGAACTCCCCCGAGAACACCAGCCGTTTCGCTTGCTGGGCGCCAACGATTTGAGGGAGCAACCAGGTGCCCGCGCCGGTGTCGGGAATCAGTCCGCGCTGCACAAAAATCCATGAGAATCGTGCCTGCGTAGATGCGATCCTCAGATCACACTGGGTCAGTAGCTCGACACCCAACCCAGCCGCCGGGCCATCGACCGCCGCAATCACCGGGGTGTTGCATTCCCAAAAAAACCAATGCCGGCCATCGGTATGGCCCTCACGATCCTCTGGCTTTGTGCCAGGCGCCACATCGCGAAGCTCAGTAAGGTCGGTACCCGCACAAAACTGACCAGGTACCGCAGTAAGAATAATCGCCCCGATCGACGGATCAGCGTCGGCCTCCATTGCATGGTCGCGAATCGCATCGTACATCTCGTAGCTCAGAGCATTACGCTTTTCTGGCCGATCAATCGTGATGGTAGCGATGCCTTCGCTCACGTCATAGTGAATGTGCTGACTCATACGAGCTCTCCCTTCGGCGCTACGAGGCGAAACTCTACCCCGCAAAGCGTCATTACTTCGCCGACCCGGGCTGGGTCAGCTGCAAATAGTTCAACGACGCGCAATCCGCGCGGGCCGTCGTCAAATGGGATGAAGGTTACCGGGCCATCGGCCAGCATGATTGAGGTTTGCTCGTGGGGCTGATTCGTCAGGTACCCCCACTGCTCAGCCATCTTCGCCGGGTCTTTCACCGAGAGAGTGACCCCGGCGATATTCGTCGCAACGCCTGTCGCCTGATGTTCAAACACCCCTGGCGCGAAGTGCCAGGACTCGGGCGGCTCAATCTGATCAAATTCTGCAAGAGTGCCAACATCTTTAGGGTGCCACTGGCTTAAATCTTGACCTTCGTAGTCGACATGCATGACCGGTCGAATCTCTCGCTTCTCAGCGCGCTCAATGAATTCGTTCAGATTCGGCACCTGTACTACCGTCATGTAACCGCCAACACCGCTCGCGGCGAGCTTCGAAAATGAAGATTCTGGGTCGAGCGGTGCAATGATCTCAAGGCAAGTGTCTGTGAACGTGAGCACCTCGTGTTCAAACCCGAGGTCGGCCATGCCTTGCGGGTCACGCACACCGCCAGTGAAGCCGAAAAGCTCTCGGGCCTCAGCTAGCGCGCTATCGAGATCATTTGTTAACAGCACAACCTGCCGCAGTCTTGGGTGCATTATCTTGCTCCTTCTTGCTCGCGAATGGTCTCGCGAAGCTGTCGTTTCAACACTTTGCCAATTGGATTTCTCGGCAGTTCTGTCATGAATTCAATACGTTCGGGCCATTTAAACTTTGCGACACCAGCCTGTTGAAAAATTTGCTGCACGTCACTTAGCTCAATCGAGTCGCTGGATGATTTCATGACCACGCACACGCAGACCCGCTCGCCAAGAAGTTCATCTGGCATTGCCACCGCCGCGGCTTCAACGATGCGCGTATCAGAGGTCAGCACACTCTCAACTTCAGCCGCAGAAATCTTGTAGCCGCCACGAATGATCAGGTCTTTGGCCCGGTCGACATGCAGCAACAGGTCAGGGTTCTCGGTGCTGATCTCAAACACATCACCCGTACAAAACCATCCTTCATCATCGAAGCCCTCGGTGCCACGCCCAAGGTACCCAGAGAAGATTGCTGGCCCTTTCAACCGAAGTTCGCCCGCATGACCTGACTCGACGACCTCTTGCCCAGTTTGCAGGTCGACCAAACGCATCCGCATTGCCCGCGCAACTCGCGTGCGGTAGGGCATTGTCGGTAGGCCGCATTTTGGAAACAACCGGCCTCTTTGCGCAGGGTCAGGTACGGTTTCTGGTTCAGCAAAGAGCATGCCGCCTTCATTCGAGCCAAAGAGATTCAGCACTTCAACCCCGCGGCCGCGCTCCCATGCTTCTATCATCCATGCCGCGAGAGGTGCTGAACCAGATGACACCGCTCTCAGCGAGCTGAGGTCATAGCGC
>JAAZHL010000182.1 GCA_012510755.1 Leucobacter sp. | reverse complement strand
GCCGACTGCGTGCACCTGCCGCACTGCGTTGGTCTCGTCACCGACCTTAGCCCGCACCTGGTGCGGCGCGCGCTCACGAGCTTGCGTGCTGAGATTCACTATCGCGAGCACCTGTTCAACCGTAAGAAGGCGAAAGACCTGATTGAGCTCGAGACGCGGGGCGACCCCGAGTGCCCGGCCGCGCTCGTGTTGGTCATCGATGAGTTTGCTGCTCTCGCTGGCGAGATTCCTGAGTTTGTCGATGGCGTGGTTGATATTGCGCAGCGTGGCCGGTCGCTTGGTATTCACTTGATCATGGCGACGCAGCGCCCCGCCGGTGTGATTAAAGACAATTTGCGCGCAAACACGAACTTGCGCATTGCGCTGCGCATGGCTGACGAGGCTGACAGCGTCGATGTGATTGGCCAGCCGATTGCGGCCCACTTTGACCCGAGCTTGCCCGGTCGCGGCATTGCGAAGGCCGGCCCAGGGCGCATCACCCCGTTTCAGACAGGCTATGCGGGCGGGTGGACGAGCGCCGACTCTGAGCAGAGCAAGCCGGTGCTCGTTGCCGATCTGAGCCTTGGCAGCCCCCAAATCTGGGAGTCGATGCGGCCAAAGGCGAAGAAGACCGAGAACACCGGGCCAAATGACACGACGCGTTTGGTGCAGACGCTCGTGAACGGCGCATCACTCGCAGAGATCCCCGCCCCCCGTCGCCCGTGGCTTGATGAGCTTTCAGAGATTTATGATCTCGCAAAGCTGCCGCAACGCAGTGATGAGCGCTTGCTGCTGTCGGTGTGTGATGACCCCGAGCGGCAAGAGCAGTACCCGGTGTATTTCGAGCCCGATAACGAGGGCAATGTCGGCATCTTTGGTGCGGGCGGGTCTGGTAAAACGACTGCATTGCGTAGCTTGGCGATTTCGGCGGCGATCACCCCGCGGGGCGGTCCGGTGCACGTCTACGGAATTGATTTTGGCGGCAGCGGGCTGCGCATGCTTGAAGTGTTGCCCCATGTTGGTTCGATCATTTCGGGCGATGACGAAGAACGAGTGTCGAGGCTGTTTTCTGACCTGAAAGATCTTGTCGATGAGCGAGTTGACCGCTACGCCAAAGTGAGTGCGTCGACCATCGGTGAGTACCGGCGCTTCGCCGGGCAACCTGACGAGCCGCGAATTCTGTTGCTGCTTGATGGCATGGCGAACTTTCGGCAAGAGTACGAGTACAGTGCGAGCCCGGTCGTCTTCTCAAGGTTTCAGCAGTTGCTGTCTGACGGCCGAAAGGTGGGACTGCACATTGCGGTCACGGCCGACCGGCCAGGGTCGGTCTCACCATCGGTGCTAGCAGGCCTGCAGAAGCGGGTCGTGCTGCGGCAAGCGGACGAAAATGACTACATGGTGCTCGATCAGCCGGGCGGCGTGCTGGGTTCAGCGAGCCCCGCGGGTCGCGCTTTGATTGATGGCCTAGAGAATCAGATCGTGGTCTTCGGCGGGTCGGCACAGTCACACGATCAGACCGCAGCCATCGAGGCGCTCGCCACTTCGATGGAGGCCCGCGGCGTGCGTCGCCCGGCTGCGGTGAAGCGTCTTGACAGCCTGATTCCGTTGAGTGAACTCGGTGATGCTGGGCCTGGCCGCATCATGCTTGGTATGGCAGATGACACACTTGAGCCGGTCAGCATGTCGGCCGACGGGGCGTTCATGGTGGTGGGCCCGCCGTTGAGCGGCCGCACTACGCTGCTGCTTACCCTGGCAGCAGGGATCGAGCGGGGCATGCCCCACGCGGCCGCCTACTACTTCGGTTCGGCGCGCTCACCACTATCGAGGCTTCCGCTGTGGCGGCACACGGCCACGAGCAATGAGGCCGCAGGTGAGCTTGCTCGAGAGCTGCAAGAGGCAGCTTCGCAAGAGGCAACGCCTTCGAGTCGCTTGGTGGTAATGATCGAAAGCATTGCCGACTACCTGAGCACGGGTGTCGATAACGACCTGGTGACGTTGGTGAAGTCGTTGAAGCGTAATGGTCACTTGGTGATTGCGGAGTCTGAGACGAGCACCTGGACACAGTCGTGGCCGCTGCTGATGGAGTTCAAGAGCGGCAGACGCGGCTTCGTGCTGCAGCCAGAGTTCAGCGATGGCGACCTGCTGTTTAAGACGAGCCTGCCGCGTTCACGGCGTGCTGATTTTCCGCCAGGGCGGGGGTTTCTCATCGAGGCGGGCAAGGCGCGAAAGGTGCAAATCGCCTACCCTGCCGAGTGACGCGAGTGACGCGAGTGAGGCGAGCGACGTGATTGACGGGTGTCGTTGTTAGCGTGACAAGTGGTTCAGTGCCGCGCTGCTCAGTCGCGGCTGAACAGCTTCTCCCAGAACCCCTTCTTGCGGCGCCACCCCTGGGCCTCAAGTACGCTCGTCACTTCGCGCTCGAGTGCGTCTGAACGGAAATTGCTCTGATAGCTGCCGCTGCGGTCGGTGCCGCGCTCGAAGGTGAACTCTTGAGTGCGGCCCTTGAAGCGGGTCGTGCTCGAAGAGGTGAATAGTCCTTGCCCGGGGTTGACGCCCTGCTGTTGGTAACTCTGCACGGTCTGCATCGTGTACTCGCCGGTATCGAGATTGAACCGCAGCTCGATCTGCCACTGGTTCTGCTGTTGCCCCACTGAACCAGTGAGTTCAACTGAACCACGGTAGTGCTCGATCACTCGCACAACGCCAGGCTCGACCACCACCTCAATGTTGCTTTCGGTGCTGAGCTGCTGCAGTGCAGCGACGGTCTGATTGAGATCTGGCATGGCAGCTCGCTAGTTGGTCTTGCGCAGGCTGTCGAGAGCTTCGCGCATGGTGGGCACAAGATCTTTCGCCTGTGACGCCGAGCAGGTTGCGATGGCATGAACGATGTCGTAGCTGCCGGCGTGCTGAATGATCGCTATGTGGCTTGCCTGAAACAGGGTGCCAACATCTTGCATTATGAACGAGCCTTCGATGCGAAAGCCGGGTGCCCCAAGCACCTCGCGAAACTCGCGACCAATCTCTGTGTAGTCCTCGGCTGCCTCAAGCGCACCTGCTGTTGCCGCCGCGGCATCTTCGATGGTGCGGCTGCCAGGGTGACGGTCGACCGACACGCAGATGTTTGGCTTGAAGGTGCGCTCTTCGTGTGGTGCGCCAGCTGCGAGTACGGTGTTGTCTACGATGAGCGCCTCCCAATCGTCGGGCACGTCGATCGACAGGCTCGGAAACACCGGAAACTCGTTGCTCGGGTAAGACAGCGTGGTCATGTGTGCATGCTCCATATTGTGTGAGGTCAAAATTTACTAGAAGCCGAACAGCTTCGCGATGTCTTCAGACAGCTTCTTGGGGCTAAACGAAATGTCTACGTCGACTGAGACGCCGACCCCGATGGCGAACTTGAACTTGGCCTGCACGCCGACTTTCTCGTAGTTGAGGTCAGCGCCTGCCTTCGCTTCGAACCCGATACCGGCCGTGACACCGACAGAACCCTTAGAACTGACGCCGTAAGCCTCGACCTTGCCGCCGGCTTCGGCGCTAGCGCCGGCAAACGCCTCGACGCCCGCCTTGGCTGCCATGCCGTAGGGGCCAACGTAACCATCGGCCTTTGCCTCAGCTCGTGCGCCAGCGAAGGCCTCGCCTGAGAGCTCTCCTGAGACCACCCCGATTTCAGAGGTGACTTTGCCCTCGGCGCTTGCGCCTGCCATTGCCTCGGCACCTACCTTGGCGCTGATGCCGCCTGGGCCGACGTGAGCCTCAGCCTCACCCGTGTACCGGGCGCCCAGCATCGCTTCACCTTCGACGCCAACCTTTGCGATGCCAGCGTCGAGTTCGGCCTCGCCTTGCGCGTAGAGGCCTGCGAGCGCGTCGATCTCTGCCTTGGCGTTGAACCCGGTTTCGTCAATGCCAGCTTCGGCCTCGCCCACATTGCGCGCACCCGCAAAGAGTTCACCTTCGGCGCTGGCTTTCACACCATCGATCTCGCCCTCGGCTTTGCCCTTGATGCCAACGCCAGCGACCAGCTCTCTCGCAACCTTCTTCTTGCCGCTGTCGTCTTGCACCGTGCACACGTCGAACCCCGTGAGCGTGGTGTTGGTGTTGCTTGTGATGATCTGTTCTTCGATCTCGCCTTGCAGTCGGCCGAGCAGACTCTCGGCCGCATTGCGTGCGGATCGCACCTGCGTGGAGGCAGATTGGGTGCCTGCGATTGCCCAGGGCGAGAGAATCAGTTGGCCGGGTTGCACGCCATAACTTGTCGGGCTGATCGAAGCGTTCGCTGCGAGTGACGCCGAGCGGGCACCTGAATCAAGCAGCGAGAGGCTTGATTGCAGCTCTCGAAGCTGAGCCTGAACGCGGCCTACGTCCATGCCAAGTTTCTTTGCCATTCGTCCCGTCGCTTTCTGGCCTAACACGCTGCAGCCACACTCCAGTATGTCAGTTCACGAAGGCCGAGTAGTATGGCTTGCGCAGTAATTCACCGATTGTTGTTGCGTGCAATTGTGACGGGCGGTCTCACCGCCATGTCTCAGGAGGAGAAGTTTGTGCCCCGTCTGATTTCTATTCGCCGACTGCTGCTGAGTTCGCTCTTGCTGGGTGTCGTTGCTGGTTCGATGAGCGGGTGCACTATTAGTACGAGCCTCACGGTAGCGCCGACGCAGGTCGCAGAAGCGGCCGCAACGGCCCTTGAAGAGACCGTTGGTGTGCGGCCCAAGATGGACTGTGGCGATGAGGCGATTGAGTTGGCCGAGGCCAAAACAATTGTGTGCCTGCTGACTGACCCGAGCACTGGCACACAGTTCGACTCGATGGTGACGTTTCGCGAGGTCGCTGGTGGTGACTTCAAAGTTGATGTCGAAGTAAGTTCTGCGCCGAAGCGATAGAAAGTTCACGAGAAATTCATCTTGCTCGAGGATCACGCATCGCCATGATGGTGGTGTGGTGTGACTGGCGACTAAGATCGCTGTAGTAACGAGACTCAAAAGGTTCAATATGCTTACCCAGACCAAAATTCGTCAGGCCATTTCAGACATTCGTGCGGCCGAAGCAACTCTTTCACGCGCGGTGCAGGTGCTGCGTGATGCAGGGGTGTGGAGCGGGGCCGACGCAGACCGGTTTGAGCGTGAATGGAACGAGCAGGTGCGAGGCCAGCTGTTGCGTGCCGCCGGCACTATTGAGTCGGTATCGTACGTTCCGTTTACCCCGTAAGAGATTTCTTTCGGCGGCGAATGCTTGTGACTTGCGAGTGACGCGCTGAGTAATCAGACAGGTGTTCACCTGAATTCTTCGTGAAGAAGTGTGACTTTGCTCGTCAGACGAGTCCAATTCTGCTCTAGGATCGAAGTTGCGTTCAAGAAACAGGCACGCACTTATGATGCAGATGAATAAGGAGCATTCACATGGCACTCTTGGGTCAGATCCCCGAAGAAGTAGACTCGCTGGCAGCTGACCTTGATTCGAGGGCTGGCGACATCGAAACCCTCATCTCGGCGATTGCCTCGAAGCTTGGCGCCACCACCTGGACTGGCCCCGACCGTGATCGTTTCGTGGGCGACTGGAACTCCACACTGACTTCGAACCTGCGCAATGTTGCTGGTTCACTGCGTGACGCAGCCTCGGTTGCTCGTCAGAACGCAGAGCAGCAGCGCCAGGCATCTGCGTAAGCAGCCTTGGTTTCTTGACGGGTGCCCGGTGTAAGCCGGGCACCCGTCATTTGGTTTTCTTGAAGGGTGCGAATGATTTCGATGCTGCGAACAGTGTCGCGTGTGGTGGCCACCTCAACGCTCGTGCTGCTCACGCTGACCGGCTGTGGGTTGTTCGAGGTGCAGCAG
>JAAZHL010000181.1 GCA_012510755.1 Leucobacter sp. | reverse complement strand
CTTCACCTGTGTCTTGGTCGCTGTGTTGCCACCTGAAGCGTCACTGAGCGCGCCGGCCAGATCCTGGTTCTTCGCCAGTTCTGCTGCCCGCTTGTCGAGCGCACGCTTGCCCGCAAACATCATGTAGATCGCGTACGCGATTGCTGACATGATGCCTGGGATGATGCCTGCGGCAAGCATCTTGGCAACCGATTCGCTTGTCATGATCGCGTACAGCACCAAAATGATGCTGGGTGGAATCAGCACGCCGAGGGTGCCCGCAACGGCGACGCTGGCGGTGGCCAAGGGAATCGGGTAGCCGTGCTTACGCATTTCGCCCACCGACAACTTCGACATGGTTGCCGTGGTGCCGAGTGACGAGCCAGATACGGCCGCGAAACCTGCACACGCCATGACGGTTGCCACGCCGAGGCCACCCGGCAGCTTGCGGAACGCGTGCGCGGCTAACGCATACACTTGCTCAGCAATCTTTGCCTTCATCGCGAACATGCCCATGAGAATGAACATCGGAATGATCGTGAGCGTAAACTTCGCAGTCTCGTCAAACGGAATCGAGCCGAGCATGTTGGTGGCAAACTTCGCATCACGCAACAAGAGCAGACCCGTGGCGCCCGACAGAGCGAGAGCAAACGCGGCTGGCATGCGGCTGGCGAGCAGCAGCAACAACAACGCGATGACGAGCAGAACAACTGTGCCGTTATCCATTGTGGCGCCCCTTATCTCCGTCTGCGGGTGTGGCCGGGCCGCGCAGATCTGCGTCTCCTATGACTGGTTCGTTCGCGGCGGTGAACGAGGCAATATCTTCGCGCTCTTCAACCGCGACCTGCAGCGTGGTCGTGTCAGTAACGATTACTTCAAATTCTTGGTATCCCAGCACTTCGTTGCCGCGCACCACACGAATGACATTGGTGATTGCGATAAACAGCATCGCGGTCAACCCGATGGTGATGAACCAGCGTGCAGGCCAGAGCGGCCAGTTTACGAGCCCCATGCGGGTCTCGTTCGAGGCAAGGGAATCAATCGCCCGCATTCCGGTGGCATAGATCATCCACACCAGAATCACGCAGGTCAACGTCCATCCGAAAGCTACTGCCCACCGGCTGATTTTGGGATTGATGCGGTCAGTGACCAAGTCCACGGCGATGTGGCCATTGGTCGCACCGGTGTACGCCATGCCTAAAAACACGGCTGCAACGAGCACGGTTTCGCTGAGCTCGAGCACACCAGGCACTGATGCGCCGCTGCTCGTTCGCACGATCACGTCAATGGTGATGAACACCATCATCGATATCGTGGCGAGCGTAGCAAGCACACCCAGGAACGAACTCGTTCCTAATGCGAATCTCTTCATAATCTCCTACTTTGCGCTACACGTAAGAATTGGTTCGGGCGAGCATTCACGCGTGGCCCGAACCAATTCTCGTGTGTGTATGTTAGCGCGCGGCGAACCGTTCTACACAGGCTGCAACCGGATCAAGAATGTCGGTCGAGTCTGAAGCGGCTGCGTTCAGTGCTGCAACGTAGTCGTCGAAGTAGCCCTGTGCGTCTGCGAGGCCATCAGCTTCTGCCTGAGCGATGTAGGCGGCGATGAGGTCGTCTTGCACGAGGTTCTTCCACTCATCAGTAGCTGACTCGTCCCACGCGGTCAGGCTCTTGATGTTGGGGAAGTCGAGCATGACGTCGCACTGTGAGTCGGTGACGGTGCTGAACTGCTCCATGCCCACACCAGCGTTGAGCTCGTCGCGAACCTCGTCGACGATTGCGCGCAGGTCTTCTGGCAGCGAATCGTAGAAGTCCTTGTTCATCCACATGGTGAAGGTGGTGTAGGCGCCGACACCGGGATCGACCCAGTCGCTGAGCTGCTCCATGAGCTTGTAGTCGACGGGGCCGTCCATGCTCCATGACACTGCGTCGGCGACGCCGCGCTCGATGTTCTCGTAGGTCTCAGCAGCGGGCATCGAAACGACGCTTGCGCCGACCATGTCGAGTGCCTGAGGCAGTGCGCTGCCGATGGCACGAATCTGCAGGCCGTTGAGGCCCTTGATGTCAGTCACCTGAGAGTTGGTACCGATGATGGTGGTGCCGGGGCTCCATGCAGCGATGTACTCGATGCCGAGGCTTTCCCACTGTGCGACGGCTGAATTGTTGTTCGTGTTGACCTCGTACAGGGCCGACATGAGGGCCTGTGGGTTGTCTGCCATGAACGGAATGCCGGCTACTGACATCGACGGAAAGAGCGATGCCGAGTAGTCCGAAATCGAGACGCCCAGGTCGGCACGGCCGTCACGCACGCACTCAGCGATTTCGGGAGCCTTACAGATTGACTCGGGCTCGGTGCGGTCGACGGTAATGCGGCCATCTGAACGCTCTTCGAGCTGGCTGTAGAACCACTCAACCAGCGGTGCAGTCGGCACGTTCGGCTGGACCATCGTGACTGAGTTGATCGTGACGCTTTCTTCACCCGAGGCGCTGCCTCCGTCTGAACTGCCACTGCTGCATGCGGTCAGCGCGAGAACGCCGACGGCAGCAAGCGCCAAAACTGGCTTCAACCTAATTGACTTGCTCAAAGTTTCCTCCTTGAAATGCGCGGTTCCAAATGAACCGTCCGGGGGCTTGCCCGCCAGAGTATGTTACCTCCGCATTTCGCTTTGTGCACACCGTGTTCATATAGTGAACGACTTTCGGGTGATTGTGGCGAATTTGTGATCTTTTGGTGCCCGCTCGGGTGCGCGACGTGGCGGAATGCAGCGAATAAGCTCGCGTCGACTCTCAGGCCTGATCGCCCAGCCCGTTGACTCGCTGAATCTCAGCCTGGTACGGGGCGACGACCGACGGCGAAATCTGACAATCGAGCAGCAGCGTGCCCTGCGCGCCGTGGTTGCGCCACTGCTCGAGAGCATCGAGGTCGGCGAGCGTGGTCACCTTCACGCCTGTAGCGCCGAGCGCTGATGCGAGCGCCGCAAAGTTGACACCTGGAATTTGCATGGGCGCCTGGTTGATCCCCATGAGCCCGTACAAATGCACCTCAGCGCCGTAAGCAGCGTCGTTCCAGACCACGATCACGCAGCTCTTGGTGGTGCGTATTGCGGTTTCGAGGTCGGCGAGCGCCATAAGCCCGCCGCCGTCGCCAGTGCTCACCACGACCGTGCTCTCGGGGGCCGCTGCGGCGACGCCCGCGACTGTTGCGAGGCCGAGACCGATGGTCTGATAGGCGGTTCCGACCATGATCATGCGCTCGGGTGACGCGACGCTCCAGAACATATTCGCCCAGCCGATAAAGTGCCCACCGTCGCTCGTCACGTGGCGATCTTTAGGTAACAACTGACCAAGTCGTGAAGCGATGGCACGAGGATCAAGCCGCCCGTCATCACAGAGGCCGTCTGTCGCCGCAGTGCCGGCATCGAGTGCACGCAGCTCTCCGTCTGGCTCTAATCCAGCGACCGTATCGCGCCATGCGGGTGCGCCCGGCCGGTGGTCGCCGAGCGCAGTGATGAGCTGTTGCAGCGTCCCGCGGGCATCGCCTCGCAGCAGCAACTGTTCGATCGGCTGCTGCGTGCGCGGCGCAGCTACTTGATCGAGATCAACACGAATAATTCTTGCGTGCGGGGCAAATAGTTCACCAAATCGCATCGTGAACTGGTTGCGGCTTGCGCCCACGCCGAGCACCACATCGGCGAGGGCAATCGTTTGCATTGCTGCGTGCTGGCCGAAACCGCCGGTGAGGCCCAAATCGTAGTGCGGTGCGGCGAAGATGCCACGGGCGAGCGCCGTTGATGCGGTGAGCGCGCCGAGCTTATCAGCGATGTGGTCGAGCAGGTCTCCAGCATCGGCGAGCCACGCACCGCGCCCGGCGAGCACGAGCGGACGAGCTGCCGACGTCAGCACCTGCACTGCGGCAGCGAGCTCGATCGAAGTGGCCTGCGTAGCCGGGCGGGGGTGTGATGCTGGGGCACCCGGGAGCTGTCGTGGCATTGTTGCTGCCGCGAGCGCGGCTACCACTGCGGGGTCGGCAAGATCGATCTCGCTGTCTGCCTCGAGCGTGTGCCCAGGGCGGTGCGTGGGCTCTGGCAGGGTCGCTGCCGCGAGATCGTAGGGGATCGCAATCACGACAGGGCGGCGCCTGCGCAGCGCAGAGCTGACTGCCCGTTCGACAATCACCTCGACGTTCTCGAGGCCCAGGGTGTAGGTGGGCACGCCCAGCGCGGCGGCGGCCATCTCTTGATCGATGCCCCAGGGGCGGCGGCCCGTTGTTGGTTCATCGCCAACTACGAGCAAGAGGGGAGTGCGTGCTTGGGCTGCCTCGGCGAGTGCAGTCAGCGGGTTTGTGAAGCCCGCGCCGTATGTGGTGGTAGCGATGGCGATGCGCTTGGTGATGCGGGTGTAGGCGTCGGCCGAAGCGACGGTTGCCGCCTCGTGGCGCACTGCAGTGAACCGAATCTGCTGTTCGATGAGCGCGTCAATGAAATGCGCGTTCCCGTTGCCCATCAGGCCAAAAGCCTCGGTGGCGTGGGGCTGCAGGGCCGATGCGAGGGCGTGTGCGAACGAGTGCATGCTGATCCTTTTGAACTGGTGAGTATACGAGGTGAACCGTATGTGTCTCGCCGAGATCGGCAGCAGCGCCCCTTTTTCGAGCACCTTCTTCGGCATTCGCAGGGTGAGAGCGAGCCGTGCTGGACGCTTCGCAGTTTATCAGTTGCTGAGGATCATGCGTGCCGCTGCCGACTGCAAATCGCTGGCAATGTCTTGCAGTTTGTTCGGTACGCCGATCGTGACCACAGCTAAGGCTGCCGCCGGTTCGCCCTGTATCCGCAATGGCACTGCGACCGAGGTAATGCCGCTGATGACTTCATCTTGGCTGAGTGAGAAGCCATCTCGCATTGCTTTCAGTGCGGCTTCGGTGCGGGGGCGTCCACCGAATACGGCGTAGTGCTCGTCACGACTGAGCGAGGCCTCGATCGCGTGACCTGGTGCGCCATGCAGTATTGAGTGCCGAGCCCCCGGGCGCTGCGCAAGGTTCACGTTGCCACCGCTCGGTTCGATGCTGAGCATGGTGATCACTTCGTCTGCGTCGAGCACGGCGACAAACGCGGTCATCGCGTACCTGTTCGCGAGCGTAACGAGTTCTGGTTGAGCGATCTGGGTCAGCGACGGGGCAGCCCTGCGGCCAAGGGCCGACAAGCGGGGGCCGAGCCGTATCAGCCCGGCATCGTCCCGCAACACGAATCGGTGCTCTTCGAGCGTGCGCAGAATGCGGTAAGCGCTCGAGCGGTGCACTTCAAGGCGCTCGGCAAGTTGGGCGATTGAGAGGGGGCGTTCGGCTTCTGCGAGCAGTTCGAGAGCGCGTAGGCCGCGGTCGAGAGTTTGCGATCCGGGGAGGGTTTGTTTGGCTGCTGGGCCACTAGTGGTCATGCCACCATTGTGGCCGAAGCGCAGGGGTCGCTCGCGCATTGTTGAAGAATCGCGCAAGTCGCGTAGACTTGAACGTTAAAGTAATGCGTGGCGAATGGTGGGGTAGACGTGACAACAGCAAATGAACCTCGATGGCTGAACGAGGACGAGCTGCAGACGTGGATGCGCATGGTGAGTCTCACCATCTTGCTGCCCGGCACGATCGAGGCGCAGCTCAAACGAGACGCGGGTCTGAGCTTCTTTGAATATCACGTACTTGCGATGCTTTCCGACGCGAAAGATCGCACGAGGCTGTTGAGCGACTTGGCGCTCTGGACCAACTCGTCGCTCTCGCGACTGTCGCATGTCGTAACGCGCCTTGAAAAGCAGGGGTGGGTCAGGCGCGAGGCATGCGCCCATGACGGCCGTGCGACCAACGCGGTGCTCACCGACGAGGGGTTCAATCATCTCGCAGCACACGCGCCAGCCCATGTCGAAGAGGTGCGGCGAATCGTGTTCGACCAGCTCACACCGACTGAGGTACAGGCGCTTGGTGCAGGCATCGGCAAAATTATCGATGACCTCGACGCCGACACCACTGCGCTGCTAAAGCCCCCGACGACGGCGTAACTAGTTGCGGGCCGCCGCGATTGCGGCCAGCACCGCGTCGTGCAAATGCGCGTTCGTTGCGAGAGAGCTGCCATTCCATGCGGTCTCATTGCCGTCAATATCAGTGAACGCGCCACCGGCTTCGCGCACAATCGGCACGAGAGCCGCCAGATCGTAGGCTTTCACGTCGAATTCGGCAACGATATCGACGAGCCCTTCTGCGAGCAGCATGTATGACCACATGTCGCCGTACGCACGGTCTCGCCACACCTGCTCGGCGAGGGCAAGCAGCGGGCTGAGATACCCGGCATCGCGCCACTGCGCAATACTTTGGAAGCTGAGCGATGCATCAGCCAAATCGCGCACGCCCGATACCCGCATACGGCGCGCTGGCGCGCCGTGATCCTCGCGCCAAGCATCACCGCCGAGCTCGGCAAACCAGCGCACCCCAAACGCCGGGGCGCTCACCACGCCTACCGTTGGTGTGCCGCCGATTTCAAGGGCGATGAGTGTGGCCCAGTTGGGTACGCCGCGCAAGAAATTTGAGGTGCCGTCGATAGGGTCGAGGATCCAGCGGCGTTCGCCGCTGTCACTGCGGCCCGACTCCTCACCGAAGAAACCGTCGTCGGGGCGTTCTGCTTCGATACGATCGCGCAATGCGCGTTCGACAGCAATGTCGGCATCGGTGACGAAGGTACGGTCAGGTTTGGACTCAATGTGCAGATCTGCCGAACGAAATCGGGGCAGCGAGATGCTGTCTGCCAGTGCGGCGAGGTCAAGCGCGAACTGCAGGTCACGCGATGGTGTAGAAAACGTCTCAGACATGTCTGCTCCAAACAAGAAAGGCTCCGCCCAAACTGAGCGAAGCCTCTACTACTTGTACACCCCCCGGGACTCGAACCCGGAACCCACTGATTAAGAGTCAGTTGCTCTGCCATTGAGCTAGAGGTGCTCGTTGTCTCTCAACAACAGATAAACCCTAGCATGAGCCTCGGCACTTGCAAAAACGAGGGTGGCGTTTGCCTATGACGCCTTGCGCGCAGCCTTTGCGGCGGCTTTGGCTTGCTTGACCTGCTGTTTGAGCTCAGCTTCGTAAGCTTCATCTTCGGGCTGCTTTGCCACTGCGGCAACCGCGAGCAGCAGCCCCGCAGCCCACACCAGCCACACAATAAAGCGGCGCCAATCTCGAGGCATGCTCTGTGTTTGTTTCAACACACCCATCGCCCCGACGGCTGCGCCGATGACCCCCATGTTCGTCAGGTACTTGCCGATAGCCATGCATCAAGCCTATCTGGGTGCGATACGCTAGGGGCAGTCTAAAGAACTTGGGTGTCGTGCCCAGAGAGAACTTGTCGAGAGAGGTCGCAATGGCAAAGCAGAACGAGGCACTGTTTGAAGAGAGCTCACAGGGCTCGGTGAGCGCTATCACCGCAGTCTTTTTCGTGCTTTCTACGGTGCTTGTGCTCGGCGGTATGGTGCTCTTCAGCTACGGCTTTGGCACCGGCGAGAGCGATATTTGGCTGTTTTCTGCCGGGCTAGCCGCAACCATCATTGGGTTCATTCTTCCCTTCGCAGTGCTGCCAAAAATCGGCAAGTAACCAACTCTGAAGTATTCAGCGGGGGTCAGCGTGGGCTGACCCCCGCTTTTGTTTTTCCTGATCTCGACCGCATGCGCGCTGAGTGCGTGCTGGGCCGGGCTAGACTAATGGGCATGGCAGAGATCGATATAAAGCCGCGTAGCCGAGACGTGACCGATGGAATCGAGAAGGCGGCCGCGCGCGGCATGCTTCGTGCGGTGGGCATGGGTGATGCTTACTGTGACAAACCCCAGATCGGTATCGCAAGTTCTTGGAACGATGTCACCCCGTGCAACCTGAGCCTCGACCGGCTCGCGCAGGGCGCGAAAGAAGGCGTGCACTCGGGCGGCGGGTATCCGCTCGAATTCGGCACCATCTCCGTGAGCGACGGCATTTCGATGGGCCACGAGGGCATGCACTTCTCGCTTGTATCGCGTGAAGTGATTGCCGACTCGGTAGAAACCGTGGTCATGGCCGAGCGCCTTGACGGCACGGTGCTGCTTGCCGGTTGTGACAAGTCACTGCCCGGCATGCTCATGGCTGCAGCTCGCCTCGACCTGGCATCGGTCTTTCTCTATGCCGGCTCTATTGCTCCCGGGTGGGTGAAACTCACCGACGGCACTCAAAAAGAGGTCACCATCATCGACGCCTTCGAGGCGGTCGGTGCGTGCAAGGCCGGCACGATGAGCGAAGAAGACCTGAAACGCATCGAATGTGCGATCGCGCCGGGCGAAGGCGCCTGCGGGGGCATGTACACCGCGAACACCATGGCATCGATTGCCGAAGCGCTCGGCATGAGCCTGCCTGGCTCGGCTGCGCCGCCGAGTGCTGATCGTCGCCGTGACTACTTTGCGCATCGCTCGGGCGAGGCCGTCGTCAACATGCTGCGCAAGGGCATCACCGCGCGCGACATTTTGACGAAGAAAGCCTTCGAGAACGCGATCACCCTGCTCATGGCGTACGGCGGTTCGACGAACGCCGTGCTGCACCTCTTGGCTATCGCTCGCGAAGCTGAAGTCGACTTGACGCTTGACGATTTCAACCGAATTGGCGCGAAGGTGCCGCACCTTGCCGACATGAAGCCATTCGGCAAGTACGTGATGGCTGACATCGATCGCCACGGTGGTGTTCCCGTGATCTTGAAGGCGCTGCTCGACGCTGGACTGCTGCATGGTGACGCACTGACTGTCACCGGCAAGACCATGGCTGAAAACCTTGCAGAGCTGAACCCAGACCCGATCGATGGCGAAGTGATTCACCACCTCGACAACCCCATTCATGCCACCGGTGGTCTCACCGTGTTGCACGGGTCACTCGCACCAGAAGGCGCAGTCGTCAAGACTGCCGGGTTCGACGCCGAGGTCTTTGAAGGCCCTGCCCGCGTGTTCGAACGCGAACGCGCCGCCATGGACGCGCTGACCGAAGGCAAAATCGGCAAGGGCGACATTGTCGTCATTCGATATGAAGGGCCAAAGGGTGGCCCGGGAATGCGCGAAATGCTTGCGATCACCGGTGCGATCAAGGGCGCAGGGCTCGGCAAAGATGTACTACTATTGACCGATGGAAGATTCTCAGGCGGCACAACCGGCCTGTGTATCGGCCACATTGCTCCAGAGGCATCAGACGGCGGTCCGATTGCACTGGTGAGCGACGGAGACCTGATTCGGGTTGATATCGCCGCGCAGACGCTCGACATTCTGGTTGATCCCGCCGAGCTAGACGCACGCAGAGCCAACTGGGCTCCGCTACCCCCACGCTACACACGTGGAGTACTGGCAAAGTATGCCAAGCTCGTGCACAGTGCCTCAGAAGGTGCCATCACCGGTTGATGCGACAGCGGTACCTCTTCGGGTATTGCCGCACTCTCACGCAGCTACGCGCTCTAGTAATCAAATGAGAAAGTTTTGAGATGAACTCGGACATGAGTGCTGAGAACTACGAAGGTGCCCCACGAGGCGAACGCATGACAGGCGCCCAAGCCGTCGTACGCAGCCTCGAGTTGCTTGGCGTCAGCGATGTTTTCGGTTTGCCAGGTGGCGCGGTCTTGCCGCTCTACGACACCCTCAACGAAGACAACGAGTTGCGGCACATCCTCGTGCGGCACGAACAGGGCGCTGGCCACGCGGCAGAAGGTTTTGCTGCTGCCAGCGGCAAGGTCGGTGTGTGCCTCGCGACCTCAGGCCCCGGTGCGACGAACCTCGTGACAACGATCGCAGATGCGTACATGGACTCGGTGCCAATGCTTGCAATCACCGGTCAGGTGTTCTCGCACCTCATGGGATCTGACGCGTTTCAAGAGGTTGACATCGTGGGCATCACGATGCCGATCACGAAGCATTCGTTCTTGGTGAAAAAGGCCGAAGATATTCCACAGGCGCTCGCTGCGGCGTACGAGATAGCAGGCACCGGCCGTCCCGGCCCGGTGTTGGTCGATATCACTAAAGACGCGCAAGAAGCAGAGTTTGACTTTGTTTGGGAGCCTCGCGTCGACCTCGCAGGGTATCGCCCGATCACCAAGGCAAATAGCAAGCAGATTCAGGCTGCCGCCGAACTCATTGCCGAAGCCGAGCGCCCGGTGTTCTACATTGGCGGCGGAGTTGGCCGTGCCGGCGCGTCTGAAGAGTTCTTGCAACTGGCAGAGCTCGTTGGCGCTCCTGTCGTGACGACACTCATGGCCCGCGGTGTGTTTCCAGATTCGCACTCGCAACACCTCGGTATGCCCGGCATGCACGGCACAGTGCCCGCGGTGCTCGCGCTGCAAGAGAGTGATTTGCTCATCACCATCGGTGCGCGTTTTGATGATCGTGTGACGGGTAAAGCCGCCTTGTTCGCACCCGAAGCAAAGGTCATTCACGCAGATATTGACCCCGCAGAAATCGGCAAGATTCGCTCGGCTGACATGCCGATTGTGGGCGATGCCGCCGAGGTCATCAGTGACCTCATCGCTGCAATTTCGACGGCGAAACGGGCACGTGAGTTTGCCGACATCTCAGCCTGGTGGCAACGGCTCCGTCTGCTGCAAGACAAGTTTCCGTTGGGCTATGCAGAAACCAGCGACGGTCTGCTCGCGCCGCAATATGTCATGCAGCGCATCAGCGATCTCACTGGCCCCGAAGGCATCTACGTTGCTGGCGTTGGCCAACACCAAATGTGGGCTGCACAGTTCATCAAATATGAACGGCCAAACTCGTGGCTCAACTCTGGTGGTGCAGGCACGATGGGGTACGCGGTTCCCGCGGCAATGGGTGCCAAGGTGGCTGAGCCCGACCGCGTCGTGTGGGCTATCGACGGTGACGGTTGCTTCCAGATGACCAACCAAGAGCTCGCAACCTGCACGGTGAACGACATTCCGATCAAGGTCGCGGTCATCAACAACTCTTCGTTGGGCATGATCCGTCAATGGCAGACACTCATTTACAACGGACGTTACTCAAACTCCGAACTCGAAACCGGTCACGGCTCACGGCGCATCCCAGACTTTGTGAAGCTCGGTGAGGCGTACGGCTGTCTCTCAATTCGGGTTGAGCGCGAAGATCAGGTAGATGAAGCGATCAAGCTCGCTCTTGAAACGAACGATCGCCCCGTGCTGATCGAGTTCGTCGTGAGCGCCGACGCAATGGTCTGGCCGATGGTGCGCCAAGGCACAAGCAATAGCGACATTCAATATGCACTTGAGCACGCGCCAGTGTGGGACGAGGAGTAAGCAATGAGCCGTCACGTTCTGAGCCTGCTGGTTGAAGATAAGCCGGGCCTGCTGACCCGTGTTGCCGGTCTCTTTGCCCGACGTGGATTCAACATTGAGTCACTCGCGGTGGGGCCAACCGAAGTCGCGGGGCTCTCGCGAATCACAGTGGTTGTTGATGAAGACGATGTGCAGATCGAGCAAGTTACGAAGCAGCTCAACAAGCTCGTCAATGTCATCAAGATCGTTGAACTCGAAGAATCACAGT
>JAAZHL010000180.1 GCA_012510755.1 Leucobacter sp. | reverse complement strand
TGAAAGCCGATGAAGCCTATCTCATTGGCACCGAAGGTCACCCGGTTCGCGCGTACCTCGATGTCGATGAGATTATTCGGGTCGCTCGAGAAAGCGGGGCAGACGCGATCTACCCGGGCTATGGCTTTCTCGCAGAAAACCCCGAGCTTGCGGGCGCAGCTGAAGCGGCCGGCATCACCTTCATCGGCCCTGGCAAGCGGGCGCTTGAGATGGCCGGTAACAAGGTGACCGCCAAGCAGCATGCGATTGCGGCGGGAGTCCTCGTGCTGCGTTCCACTGATCCCTCGACCGACGTCGATGCCCTGATCGAGGGCGCGCGTGAAATCGGATTCCCCGTATTTGCGAAGGCCGTTGCCGGCGGTGGCGGGCGCGGCATGCGTCGCGTTGAACGTGAAGAAGACCTGCGAGACGCTCTCGAAGCAGCCATGCGTGAGGCTGAGAGCGCCTTCGGCGACGCCACGATGTTTATTGAGCAGGCCGTGCTGCGGCCGCGCCACATTGAGGTGCAGGTGCTTGCCGATCGCACGGGCGCGGCAGTACATCTGTATGAACGTGATTGCTCGGTGCAGCGTCGTCACCAGAAGGTCGTCGAGATCGCACCGGCACCCAACCTCGACCCCGCGGTGCGTGATGCGCTCACGCGTGACGCGGTCGCTTTTGCTCAGTCGATTGGCTACGAGAACGCCGGCACTGTCGAGTTCTTGCTCGACGCCGAGGGAGAGCGCGCAGGTGAGCACGTCTTCATCGAAATGAACCCGCGCATTCAGGTCGAGCACACCGTCACTGAAGAAGTGACCGATATTGATTTGGTGCAGGCACAAATGCGCATCGCTTCGGGCTCGACTCTCGAAGAGCTTGGATTGACCCAGGATCGCATTCAGCTGCACGGTGCCGCCCTACAGTGCCGCATCACCACCGAGAACCCAGCCGACGGCTTTCGTCCAGACCTCGGACGCATTACCACCTATCGCTCACCAGGTGGCGGCGGTGTGCGTCTCGATGGCGGCACCATTAACCCTGGCGCTCACATCAGCCCACACTTTGACTCGATGCTCGCCAAGTTGACCTGTCGCGGTCGTGACTTTGAGTCGGCAGTGCTTCGTGCGCGACGCGCACTCGCCGAGTTCCGCATCAGAGGCGTTGCTACCAACATTCCTTTTTTGCAGGCAGTGCTTGACGACGCAGACTTTCAAGCTGGCGATGTAAGCACGTCGTTCATCGAAGAGCGCCCCGAGCTGCTCACGTTGAACAAGCCACAAGACCGAGCCACACGCATGCTGCAGTACCTCGCAGACGTGACCGTGAACAAACCCAATGGTTCTCGCCCCGTCACCACCGAGCCTCGTGTCAAGCTGCCAGCCATTGACCTCAGCGAGCCCGCGCCAGCTGGTGGGCGGCAGCGACTGCTTGAGCTCGGACCAGAGGGTTTTGCCCGGCAACTGCGTGAACAAACAGCACTTGCCGTGACCGAAACGACGTTTCGAGATGCTCACCAGTCGCTGCTCGCCACTCGAGTCCGTTCGAAAGACCTCGTGGCCGCCGCACCCTATGTCTCACGCCTGACCCCACAACTGTTGTCGGTCGAAGCCTGGGGCGGCGCAACCTATGATGTTGCACTGCGTTTTCTCTCTGAAGATCCGTGGGAACGGCTGGCGGCCCTTCGCGAGTCAATGCCAAACATCGCGATTCAGATGTTGCTGCGCGGCCAAAACACGGTCGGTTACACTCCGTACCCGGCGCAGGTCGCGCGTACCTTCGTGAGCGAAGCAGCAGCAACCGGCGTTGACATCTTTCGAGTGTTTGACGCCCTGAATGACGTGAACCAGATGCGCGTGGCAATCGATGCGGTGCGCGAGACTGGTACGGCGGTCGCCGAAGTCGCGTTGTGCTACACGGGCAATTTGCTTGATCCTCGTGAACAAAAATTTACCCTGGACTACTATCTGCAGCTTGCCGACGACATCGTCGAAGCCGGCGCGCACATACTGGCGATCAAAGACATGGCAGGGCTCTTGCGCCCCGCTGCGGCTGAGCGACTCGTCACGGCACTGCGCGAACGATTCGATTTGCCGGTGCACCTGCACACGCACGACACACCGGGTGGGCAGCTGGCTACACTGCTCGCAGCGGCCCGAGCAGGAGTCGACGCCGTTGACGCGGCATCTGCGCCGATGTCAGGCACCACCTCGCAGCCGTCGCTCTCAGCGCTCGTTGCCGCCCTCGCAGATACCGAGCGCGACACGGGCATTGATGCTGAGGCTGTCTATGCCCTCGAGCCCTACTGGGACGCGGTTCGCACGGCGTACCGACCCTTCGAATCTGGTCTGCCGTCGCCCACCGGGCGCGTCTACACGCATGAGATTCCCGGCGGGCAGCTCTCGAACCTGCGCCAGCAAGCCATCGCGCTTGGGCTCGCCGAGAACTTCGAGAAGATCGAAGACATGTATGCCGCAGCCGACCGCATTCTCGGTCGCATTCCCAAGGTGACGCCGTCATCGAAGGTGGTGGGCGACCTTGCGCTGCATCTGGCAGCAGTCGACGCCGATCCGGCAGATTTCGAAGCCAACCCCGGCAACTACGACGTGCCAGATTCAGTGGTGGGCTTCCTCGCTGGTGAACTGGGTGAGATTCCTGGTGGCTGGCCAGAGCCGTTCCGCAGCAAAGTGCTCGCGGGGCGCAATGTCTCAGTACAGGTTGCCCCAGTGCCAGACGAAGAGGCGCGTTTGCTTGAAGGCACAAGCACCGAACGTCGAAACGCATTGAACCGGCTGCTGTTTGCTGGCCCGACCGCACAGTTTGAATCGATGCGCGAGCGCTACGGAGACCTGTCAATCCTTGACACGGGCGACTTCTTGTACGGGCTCGAAGCTGGGGCCGAGCACGCTATCGATCTCGATAAGGGTGTGCGCTTGTATGTTGGCCTCGAAGCCATCGGTGAGGCTGACCCGAAGGGCATGCGCACGGTGATGGTGCGCGTAAACGGCCAGTTGCGCCCAGTGTTCGCGCAAGACGAGACCGCAACGGTCGACATCGTCAGCGCTGAGAAAGCTGACCGCAGTCAGCCCGGTCATATTGCGGCGCCATTCTCAGGAACTGTGACAGTGAAGGTTGCTGCCGGCGACGTGGTCGAGGCTGGGAACCCGGTTGCGACCATCGAAGCGATGAAAATGGAGGCAGCAATCACTGCCACCGTGAGTGGTGTCGTGCAGCGCGTCGCTTTTGACGGGACGCGCAGCGTTGAAGCCGGAGACCTGGTTCTGGTGCTTGAAGAAGGCTGAAACTAGTGGCTGTTCGTGAGATTCGACTGTTCGGAGACCCAGTGCTTCGAACGGTCTGTGCACCAATCGAGGTGATCGATGAGGGCGTGCGTGCCCTCGTCGATGACCTCTGTGACACCGTCGCGTTTGAGGGGCGAGCAGGTCTCGCTGCAACGCAAATCGGTCACACGCAGCGAGCGTTTAGCTTACATATCGATGGCCAGATCAGCTATCTGCTGAACCCTGAGATTATTGAACTCTCTGGAGAGCCAGTGCCGACGGGGGAGGGCTGCCTGTCAGTGCCTGAGCTGTGGTTCGAGGTTATGCGATACCCAAAGGCTGTCGTACGCGGCATTAACCTCAACGAAGAGCCAGTGGTGATCGAGGGCGAAGGGTTGCTTGCTCAGGCGTTGCAGCACGAATGCGACCACCTTGACGGCAAACTCTATCTGAACCGGCTAGAGCGATCAGCACGTGGCGAAGCCATGCGCATGATTCGGGCATCTCACTGGTTCTGAGCTGGTTCTGAGTTGGTTTTGTACTGGTTTTGCGTGTTGGTTCTGCGCTAGTTGTGAACTGGTTTTGAGCCGTGCCTGTGTTGGCTCGGAAGCGTGTCTCTTGTGAAGCGATTCCGAGCAGCAAAATCGAAAAGGGCCGATGTTCGGTAGTGAACATCGGCCCTTTTCGTTGGGTGTTTCCCCGGTAGCTACTTGGGAGCTTTGATTACTTGGTGCTGACGCTCTCTGTTTTCGGGTTCTCGCCGTACATCTCGGCGATCTCAGCGGCAAAATCACGCAGAATATTGTCTCGCTTGATGCTCATCTTGGGAGTGAGGTGGCCACTCGCTTCGGTGAACTCAGTCGGCAGGATAACCCACTTGCGAATGCTCTCGGCTCTCGACACATATTTGTTGCCATGATCGATCGCCTTCTGCACTTCAGCACGAACGACTGGGTTTTGTGCAGCTTCTTCAAGCGACATCTCGGGGTTGAGGTTATTGTTCTTCAACCAAGTTGAGAGCATCTCGGTGTCGAGCGTGACGAGCGCCGAAATGAACGGCTTCTGGTCGCCAACGGCAACTACCTGGCCGATGACCGTGAACGAACGAATGGGGTCTTCAAGACCAGCTGGAGCAACATTCTTGCCACCAGCCGTGACGATGATCTCTTTCTTGCGCCCGGTGATTGTCAGGTAGCCGTCGCTATCGAGTGAACCCAGATCACCAGTCTTGAAGAAACCGTCGTCAGTGAAGACCGACTTCGTGGCCTCGGGGTTGTTCCAATACTCCTTGAAGACGTCGATGCCCTTGACCTCGACCTCGCCGTCTTCTGCGATGCGAACGGTGTGGCCTGGCAACGCTGGCCCGACGGTACCGATCTTGAATTTGTCGGGAAGGTTCACCGTCACTGGCGCCGTTGTTTCGGTCAGGCCGTATCCCTCAAGGATCTTGATGCCAAGGCTGTGGTAGAAATGGGCGAGGTAATGGCTCAATGGCGCAGAACCCGAGACCGCGAACCTGATTCGGCCGCCCATCTTGTCGCGCAGCGTCGAATAGACGAGCTTGTCGAAGAGTTTGAACTTGAGCTTGAGACCGAACGAGGGCTTTTCGCCCGCCATGATTGCCTGGCTGTGCTTGACCGCAACCTGGGCAGCGGCACGGAAAATCTTGCCCTTGCCACCTGCTTCGGCGGTCTGCTCTGCGGAGTTGTAGACCTTCTCAAACACGCGTGGCACAGCCAACAAGAACGTGGGCTTGAACGAACCGAGCGAGGCGAGCAGCTTTGTCGTGTCAGGCTGATGCCCGACACGTACTCCGGAGTGCACGGCAAGAACTGAAATGAATCGCGCAAAGACGTGCGCGAGCGTGACGAACAGCAACGTTGCTGCGCCTTCTTCGTTCACCACTTCACCGAGTGCCGCTGCCGAGTTACGAGACAGATCAACGAAGTTTGAATGCGTGAGCACGCACCCCTTGGGACGACCGGTAGAACCCGACGTATAAATCAGGGTTGCGATGTCGTCGCCATTTGCGAGGTTTCGGCGACGTTCGATCTCGTCATCGCTGACGTCGCTTCCTGCCGCACTGAGCTGCTCAATCGCACCCTCGTCAAGGCGCCATTCAAAGTCAAGACCCTGCACCTCAGTGCGGATTTCAGCTAGTCGGGCAGCGTGTTCAGGGGTCTCTGTCAAGAGACCGCGGGCACCCGAATCTTCGAGAATCCACTGCATTTGCAGCGCAGAAGAGGTCTCGTAGATTGGCACCATGACCGCGCCGGCATAAAAGAGTGCGAAATCGACCAGGCTCCATTCGAACGATGTCTTGCACATGAAGCCGATGCGATCACCTGGTTGCACACCGGCGGCTGCGAACCCTTTGGCGAGGGCGACGACACGCTGGCGGAAATCGCTTGCGGTGACATCGTCCCAAGACTCACCATTTGGTGTCGCAAAAATTACTTTGTGTGGTGTTGCTGCCACCCGTTGCTCAAGCAAATCGGTCACATTGTCGTGTGGCGCAACTGGAATTAAAATCGGGGTTTCGGCGAGATTCACGGTAGCTCCTTCGGTACCCGACACAAGCTCAACGCACCGAGCGGGACGGTGGTCGGGTGTACTGCCTAGCTTATTGCACAGGCACTCGTTCTCGACTCATTCTCCGTTGGTTATCTACAAATCAGCTAGTCTTAACTGGTCGAAAGAAGAGGTGTGCTGCCACATGATGTATTGGTTCTTTAAGCATCTTGTCTTTGGCCCATTGTTGAAGACCATCTTTCGGCCCTGGGTGCAAGGCGCTGAACACCTTCCGTCAAGCGGGCCGGTCATCATCGTCGGTAACCACTTATCGGTCATTGATTCGTTCTTTATGCCGTTGATGATTGACCGTCGGGTCTATTTTCTTGCCAAGAGTGACTATTTCACCGGACGCGGCTTAAAGGGCTGGTTTGTGAAGACATTCATGCTGGCCGTCGGGCAGATTCCTATCGATCGGTCGGGGGGTAAGGCGTCTGAGGCGTCGCTGAACACGGGGCTCGCGGTGCTCGAACGGGGCGACGTGCTTGCGCTTTACCCTGAGGGCACACGCAGCCCAGATGCGCGTCTCTATCGGGGACGCACAGGGGTGGCGCGTCTCGTGCTTGAATCTGGAGCACTGGTGGTACCTGCGGTCATGATCGATACTGAAAAGTGCATGCCGATTGGTGCGAAGGTGCCGCGCATTCATCGAATCGGCACAGTGATTGGCAAGCCTCTCGATTTCAGCCGGTTTGCGGGTATGAGCGCAGACCGGTTCGTGCTGCGCAGCGTGACCGATGAGATCATGGTCGAGATTCAACGATTGAGTCAGCAGGAGTACGTTGATGTCTACGCTTCAAGCGTAAGGAACCGTGTGCCTGCTGCTGCGCAGAACCAATAGACTAGAAGCATCGCGAACTCTCGCGATTTTTAGTGTTCACTTGGATTTTGAGAGCAGGCCTGTCGTGAGTCAGCACACAGCATTCGGCGTATCTTCAAGCGCGCTGGAGCTGGACAGTTATCGTGATCTCGTTGCGAAACAGCAACCGAATTGGAGCGATCGCGAGGCAGTAGCTGAGGCTTCACAAGATCTTGCCTCGCAGCCACCACTTGTATTTGCTGGTGAAGTAGATCGTCTTCGCACGCGTCTCGCGCAGGCAGCACGCGGCGAGGCATTCTTGTTGCAAGGCGGAGACTGCGCAGAGACGTTTGCAGGTGCTACGGCCGACAAGATCCGCGACCGTGTGAAGACGATGCTGCAGATGGCAGTCGTGCTCACCTACGGTGCCTCGATGCCTGTCATCAAGGTGGGGCGTATGGCTGGCCAGTTTGCCAAGCCCCGCTCGAGTGACACCGAGACGCGTGACGGAGTGACTCTGCCTGCGTACCGCGGCGACATCGTCAATGGCTATGATTTCACCCCTGAGTCTCGCGCAGCTGACCCGAAGCGAATGGTGCGTGGCTACCACGTCGCTGCGTCGACACTCAACTTGATTCGCGCCTTCACGCAGGGCGGCTTCGCCGACCTGCGGCAGGTGCACGAATGGAACAAGGGGTTTGTTTCGAACCCCGCAAACCAGCGCTACGAGGCACTCGCGGCCGAGATCGATCGTGCACTGCGTTTCATGGATGCGTGCGGTGTCGAAAGCTCGGCCCTCAATCAAACTGAGTTCTACGTGAGCCATGAGGCGTTGCTGCTTGATTACGAACGCCCTTTGGTGCGAATCGACTCACGAACGGGCACCCCATACGGCACGTCAGGGCATATGTTATGGATCGGTGAGCGCACCCGTGAGCTTGATGGGGCTCATGTCGAGTTCATGTCGAAGCTTCGCAACCCAATCGCCGTGAAGCTTGGGCCAACTGCGACAACTGATGACGCGTTGCGCTTGATCGACAAGCTCGACCCTGAGCGTGAGCCAGGCCGTTTGACGTTCATCACACGCATGGGTGCAGAGAAGATTCGAGACGCTCTGCCTCCGCTGCTCGCTGGTGTGCGCGACGCTGGCGCCACCCCGCTGTGGGTCACAGACCCCATGCACGGAAATGGCATCACCACTGCCACTGGGTACAAGACCCGTCGGTTTGACGATGTGATGAACGAACTGCTCGGCTTCTTCGAATCGCACCGTGAGGTCGGCACCTTCCCCGGCGGCGTGCACATCGAACTGACCGGTGACGATGTGACCGAATGCCTGGGCGGCAGCGAAAACATTGATGAGGCAACATTGGCCACACGGTACGAGTCGCTCTGTGACCCACGCCTGAACCATATGCAGTCACTTGAGCTCGCATTCCAGGTAGCTGAAGAGCTCAAGAGTTTGCGCTAAGTACAACCGAATCTCGCGTGCGGGGGTTGCTGACATCTGAAGAAGGTGTGGGCAGCCCCCGCTGCGTCTCGCGACGCTAGACCGACGCCCGACGAGAACGCGCCCGACTAGACCGACGCTCTGACTCGAATGGTAGTGCCAGCCGCAACTTCGCTGCCTGCCTTCGGCTCAGTGTCTCGGTCGACCTCCGCCACGTCCCACAGCAGCTCAGGTAGTGCGGTCTGTGGCGCGAAGCCAAGCTCGGTCAGCTCGTTCATGGCTTCACGAAGCTTCATGCCTCGAACATCAGGCACCTCAATGAGAGGTTTGCCGAGAGACAGCGAAAGCCCAACCGAGTCACCCTTGCGTACCGTCTCACCAGAGACAATAAGCCCAATGACCCGGCCCTCGGCAATATCGTCATGGTGTGTGCTTGTGTTGAGACCTGCGTCAACGCTGAGCCCGAGACTGGAGAGAATGCTGGTGGCCTGTTCGACAGTATTGCCGGCAAGGTCAGGGAGGCCGCCAGCCGAGAGCACGAGATCTATCACGCTTTGCTCGGGGTACGTTTCTGGGAGCTGGTTGCCTTCAGAATCAGTGGCGAACAGCACGGTGCCCAGTTCGGCATCTGAGAAGCGCTCTTCTCTCACCTGACCAAATACAAACTTTGCATCAGTGATCTGCGTTTGCGCAGCTGCGAGTGTGAGGCCGGTGAGGTCTGGCACGCTGAGCTGTTGCGGCCCGGTAGACACGCAGAGTTGAACGTTGCTGTTTCTGTCAACTCGCGTGCCTGCTGCGGGTTCTGTCCGAACCGCAAGACCCTCTTCGATTGTCAGACTCGAACAGTCGACCGTGTCAACGATGAGTGTGAGTGCTTCAAGCATTGCTGTGGCTTCTGCCGGCGGCATGTTCTCAACTGGCGCGATCGTGACTTGCGAGCCGGGACCTTGCCCCCACCACCAGCCGGCACCTGCGCCGAGCCCGAGCAGCACGACAAGCATCGCTGCGACCCAGCCACCCCGCCTTTTGCGTCGGCTCACACTTCGCTGTGCACGGGCAACTGCACTCGTCGGTGGGGCGCTCACCGTATCTGAGTCCGAGGCGAGTGCGGCGCGATCAGGGCCGCGCAGCACGGAAGTAGCCGGGGTCACGTGATCAAACGTTCGGGTAACTGGCAGCACACTCGTTGCCGCATGGGTGTTGCCGTGAATGACGGAACGAAGAAACTCGAGTGCCTCGCCAGCATTGCTTGGCCGAGCATCAGCGTCACGCTGGGTGGTCCAGCGCACCAGGTCGTCTAACGCTGCGGGGATTCCTGATGCGAAGCCCGAAGGCGCGGGCACATCTGAGTGTGCGTGCTGGTATGCGATCTGCATAGGCTGCTCGCCGGTATATGGCTGCCTGCCAGTGAGCATTTCGAACAGCACAATTCCGAACGCATACAGATCGCTTCTGGCGTCAGCGATGCCACGCGTGACGAGCTCGGGCGAGAGGTAGGCGATCGTACCGAGAAGTGCCTGGCCAGTGGTGGTGTTTGCGCTCACTGCCCGGGCGAGCCCAAAATCACCAATCTTGATGCGTCCGTCATCGGCCAGCAATACGTTCTCGGGTTTCAGGTCGCGATGCACGATATGTGCCTCGTGGGCTGCCGCCAGACCAGAGAGAATTGCTTCAGAGATTTCGATTGCTTGGTCTGGCGTGAGTTGACGCTGTTGCTTGAGCAACTCGCGCAGGGTGATACCTGGCAGGTATTCCATCACCAGATAGGGAACCCCGCCTGCCTCGCCCTGGTCAAACACATTGACGACGTTAGGGTGGCCGAGCCCCGCAGCACTGCGTGCCTCTTGCTCGAATCTGCGTGTGAAGTTCTCGTCGTCAGAGAGGTGAGCGTGCATCATCTTGATGGCGACCTGCCGACCGAGCCGCAGATCGTCACCGAGGTACACCATTGCCATACCACCGCGAGCGATGCGAGAGCGCACCACATAGCGCTCATCAAGCGTTTGCCCGATGAGCGGATCGACAGGGGCGGGGCTCACGCGCCGATTCTATAGCTGCTGTATCTGCGTGAGTTGAGGGCGCGCCGCCAGTCGCAGGCAGGGCACGAATGCGGTTATTCTTGTCTTGTGCCTGAGACTGTTCATTCTGACACTGACTATGTAACTATTCCCGAACTTGTTGAACGTTGGCAGACAACGCCAAGCAAGCTGCGGCGTTTAATTGAAGACCACCACCTCGCTGCAGTGCGCGTCGAGGGGGTGCTGCGCATTCCTGCAGAGTTCGCAGGCGAGACAGAACCCCTGGTGTCTTTGCGGGGTACCCTGCTGGCGCTGCACGACGCAGGCTTCGACGACACTCAGGCGGTGGCCTGGTTGTTGAGCGAGAACGACGAGTTGGGGGAACGGCCGATCGATTCACTGCTGGCCGGGCGCAAGAGCGCCGTGCGGCGAGCAACGCAGGCGCTCGCTTTTTAGCTCACTCCAGTTATCGCGGCATTGACTTTTCGGCCGCCGGGCAAGCAGTGAGCTGGCCAAGCAGTTACGAGATACGTCTCGCGGCTTTGTGCGCAAGCTGAATGAGCTGCTCTCGAGCTTGGCTATCGAGCGGCGCGAAATCGAGCGCCGCTTCTGCCCGGTCAATATTGCGAGTGATCATTTGCTCGACTTTTGCGACGGCCGAGCTGCCCCGGATCGTTTGTTGCAACATCGCGAGTTGGTCGCTGCTCATCGTGTGGTCGCCGAGCATTTCATCAAAGAGGCGCTGTTGTGTGGCAGGCAGCGCCTGACGCGCGAGAGTGACGAGCACGGTGCGCTTGCCTTCGATCAGATCGTCGCCAGCTGGTTTGCCAGTGATTTCAGCATCACCGAATACGCCGAGCAGATCATCTCGCAGCTGAAAAGCGACACCTACTGGCAGCCCGAACTCGCTCAGCAGGCGTTCTTGCTCAGTGCTGGCCCCTGCAAGAGCGGCACCGATGAGCAGCGGGGCTTCGACACTGTACTTTGCAGACTTATATACGAGCACCCGGGTCGAGCGTTCGAGCTGAACCTGCTCTTCGGCAAATGTGGGGTGCTGCTCCTCGAGTACGTCGAGGTATTGCCCGACCGCGACCTCGCTGCGCATGCGGTTGAAGTGTGCCCGTGCAGCGAGCGCTGCCGCACGGTCTTCTGTAGCATCACACGCCCGTTGAAACAGCTCGTCGGCCCACGACTGCAAAAGATCGCCCAGCAACACCGCAGTTGCTAGGCCAAAGTGTGCGCTATCGCCTCGCCAACCTGCCTCGGTGTGCATCGCCTGAAAGAGCCTGTGCGCTGCAGGCCGACCTCGTCGCGTGTCAGACCTGTCAATTACGTCGTCATGAATGAGCGCCGCTGCATGAAACAGCTCAAGGGCGCAGGCCGCGTCGAGCGCGGTTGCGAGCTCATGTACGG
>JAAZHL010000179.1 GCA_012510755.1 Leucobacter sp. | reverse complement strand
GAAACATGTTCTCTCTGGCTCCTGGTCTCGGCGCATCGACGACACCAACCGACTCGTCTATCTCGATACTGATTCACACATCGTGATTCTTCAAGCACGGGACCACTACTAATGCACCGACATTCCAAGGGCAACGCATTCCTGAGCCCGTGCTCTCAATTCTCAGCGAGCCGAGGCACAGCCTACATATCCTCGCGCCGCAGGTGATCCCGCTCAATAAGAGCGGTTCCTAGCGCGAGGAGTTCCCCAAGCGAATTCGCGCTGAGCACCACGAAGCGCTCGTCCATGACCCCCATGTCGACTTCGTAGATGCGCCGATCACGTGCGTTGATGAGAATCGCGGTTCCGCCGCCATCGTCCCCGATCATAAAGTAGCCCGGCAGATACTCGGGCACTTCGTAGTCGAAGTTGCGTTGCACGCAATCTTCAACGTCGAGAATGCTCAGGTTCCCGTCGGTGGATCCGCCATTCGCTTTTCTCAGCAGCTCGACAAACTCCTCCGGCAGCGGGCCACCGTAGTCGGCCTCCGCTTGTCGGATGGCAGCTTCAGAGGCCGGAGGGTTCCATTCAAATTTCACGCACATGACGCGTTCAGTTTATTGCGCCAGAGTCCCTCGCTGAGACGCAGTTACCACAAACCCAACCACGGCGCTGGCCAGCAACAACACACCCAATACGAGAGCCGACATGAACGCCTCTTTGCGCCGAATGTGCACCACGACAGCACCGATCATAATGACAAGCAGGCCAGTCGCAGCGATCGGGGCCAGAACCGGTGCAATGTTGAGTAGCTGCGGCAGAATTAAACCTATTGCACCGAGCACCTGGGCAAGCCCGATCGCCTTCACGCTTACTGCAGAAAAATGCGGCGCCCAAGCCATTCCCGAAGCAGCGAGATCCTCGCGCGTCTTCATCAGCTTCATGGCACCCGAAGCGAGGAATGCGAGCGCAAGCAGACCGTTTAACACCCAAAAGACGACAATCATGACGGTCAAATTACATTCTTAGTTACTATTTGTTCGTTACTAATTTTTCGTCACTTTCGAAAGCCATACAAAAGGCATCCCCATGTGCGTAACGCCCACAAGGAGAACGAATGCACACCGCAAATGCCAACACTGAATCCGCACCAACAGCCGCATGAGCCCCGCATCATCATCTGCGCGCCCACTTTTCGCAGCAGCGGGTTGCTCACATCCGTGGCTCGCGCGCTGCTTTATGCGAGCTCGGCGCGTACGATTTCGGCCCCTGCCGCGAGCGCATGCATCTTGTCCCGTGCAACCTGGCGAGAAAGGGGTGCCATTCCGCAGTTCGTGCTCGGGTGCAAGAGGTGTGCATCAACGAAGGGCAGCGCACTTCGCAAGGTGGCTGCGACTTCGTCGGGGGTTTCGATCGTGTTGCTTGCCACATCGATTGCGCCAAGCATGACCTTCTTGCCGCGAAGCAACTCGATGAGGTCGACTGGCACACGAGAGTTGTGACTCTCCAGAGACACGATATCGATCGTGGACTGCTGCAGCAGCGGAAAAGACTCTTCGTATTGGCGCCACTCTGAGCCGAGCGTCGCCTTCCAATCAGTATTGGCTTTGATGCCGTAGCCGTAGCAAATGTGCACAGCGATTTCGGCCTTAAGCCCTTCTTTCGCGCGCTCAAGCGCGGCCACTCCCCAATCTTTCATCTCGTCAAAAAACACGTTGAACGCGGGCTCGTCGAACTGAATGATGTCGACGCCAGCGGCTTCGAGCGCCTTGGCTTCTTGATTGAGAATCTTGGCAAACTGCCACGCGAGTTCTTCACGGCTGCGATAGTGGTCGTCATACAGCGTGTCGATCATGGTCATCGGGCCTGGCAGCGCCCATTTGATCGGCTGCTGCGTCTGTTCGCGTAGCCGCTTCGCGTCGTCAGCAAAGACCGAGCCGTCGAGACTCACCTCACCGACGACGGTCGGCACGCTCGCGTCGTAGCGGTTGCGAATGCGCACCGTTTCGCGTCGCTCGAAGTCGACCCCACTCAAGTGCTCGATGAAAGTGGTGACGAAGTGTTGGCGGTTCTGTTCACCGTCGCTGATGATATCAAGCCCTGCGCGACGCTGTTCGTCTGCCGCAAGGCTGAGTGCGTCGAGCTTCCCTTCACGCAATTCGTCACCGTTCAACTTCCATGGCGACCACAGCGTTTCGGGCTGCGACAGCCACGACGGCTTGGGCAGGCTTCCCACAATTGAAGTGGGCAGCAGAGAGTTGGGCAGCAGAGAGTTGGGCAGCAGAGTGGTCATGTGTGAAGCCTCACGTTTCGCGTGATTATACGGGCAAAAGAGCAGAAGCCGTGACCCATTGTTGCAAGAGCGCACCGTGTGGTTCCATCAAGTGTTGCTCGGTGAACTTGCCTTGCGTGGTGGCGAGCTGGCTGCGCTCGACGCGATCATATTCGACTTGCGTGAGTGAATAGTCCTGGTGCTCAAGGCTCGGTTGGAACACTTCTGCGGCCGCCGCGTTCGCATTGTAGATCTCGGGGCGATAGATTTTCTGAAACGATTCCATCGTGCTGATGGTGCCGGCGAGCGCGAGCGGCGTGTAGTCATTCAGCAGGTCGCCCTGATGGTAGAACGCAAGCGGCGCAACCGACCCGGGTGGCATAAAGTACCGCACGGTAAGGCCCATCTGCGCGAAATACTGGTCGGTCAACGAATAATCGTTTTGCTGATATTCGACACCGAGCACAGGGTGACGGTTCGAGAGCCGACGATACGTGCGCGAGGTCGACACGCTGAGGCAAATCACCGGGGGCTGCGCAAAGCGCTCTTGATACGCCTCAGAGTCGAGAAACTTCTTGAATAGCTGACCGTGCAGCTCACCGAAATCTTCCGGCACACCCGCCCCTGGTGCCTGTGCGGCATGCGCGGGCAACAAGACACTGAAGTCGTAGTCGCGAATGTATGACGAGAAGTTATTGCCGACAATGCCAGCAGTGCGTGTGCCAGTTTGTGTGTCGAGGATCTGCACATCGAGCACCTCGATCAGCGGAAACGCGCCTGTGTCACTGGCAGCAGCGAGGTGCAGGTCGACAGAGATGATGTCGAGTTCTACGCGATAGCGATCCTGGCCGGGGTTATCCCAGCTCACCAAATCGTTGAAGCGATTATTGATCATCGTCAGTGCGTTGCGCAGGTTCTGCTGACGGTGTTCACCCCGAGCAAGGTTTGCAAAGTTCGTCGTGGCGCGCGAACTCGTCGAAGGAGCATAGTCCTCGTCGAAACGGGTCGTGCTCACGCTGAATGCGCAGTCGTTGGTCATGATGATGTGTGCCTCAATACTTGGGTTGCAGCGCCGGGTTCTCACCCACCGCCGGTACCGATCACGTGCGATCAGTACGTTCATCTTCAGTGTAGGTAGACTGCCCAGCCATAGCCCCATCAGCAACCTTGGTGATGAGCTAAAGGAATTTCCTATACCAGCAGTTCGACACCAAAGCCAGCAACCACATCACGCATCTCGGCAACAAACCGCTGCGCCTGCGTCGTCAATGAGACAGAGGCCTGGCCGATCCAACCGATCTCAATCCGTTCATCGACCTCGAGCGGCACGGCAATAATCGACGGGTCCAGATCGTCAGAGATGATGCCGGTTGAGATGGTGTACCCGCCGAGACTGATCATGAGATTGAAAATGGTCGCACGATCACTCACCCGAATGTCTTGTTTCGACGAACGTGTCGAGAGAATCTCTTCTGCAAGATAGAACGAATTGTTTGTGCCCTGATCGAAGGTGAGCCGCGGCAGGTCTTCGAGGTCATCGAGCGTCACTCTCGAACGCCCGGCGAGCGGATTCGACCGCGCAATAAAGATGTGCGGGGTGGCAAGAAACAACGGAGTGAAGACGAGCCCCGCATCTCGAAGCAGCTTGTCGATGACGTTTCTATTGAAGTCATTTCTGTAGAGCACACCGAGTTCGCTGCGCAGCGTGCGCACGTCTTCGATAATGTCCCAGGTTCGGGTTTCGCGCAGGCTGAACACATATTCGGGCGCGTCCGTAGCCTTCACCATTCGGGCAAAGGCGTCGACCACAAACGAATAGTGTTGCGTCGACACCCCAAGCAGGCGTCGCGAAGGCGGGCGGCCGAGATAGCGTTGCTCAAGCAGCTCGGCTTGTTCGGTGACTTGGCGGGCGTAGCCAAGAAACTCGGTTCCGTCTTCGGTGAGGGTCACCCCGCGCGCCGAGCGGGTCAAGAGCACCCGGCCCACCTTGCTTTCGAGGTCTTTCAGCGCCGCAGACATAGTTGGTTGAGACACATAGAGCAGATCGGCGGCGGCGCTGATCGACCCTTCGGCAGCAACTTCAACGAAGTATCTCAATTGCTGCAGTGTGATGCCGCGTGTCGCCCCGACTCCATACCGAACCATAGTGAAAAGCTACCGCACACGGCCCCGTGTACCCAGCAAGTGCGACTGCTCGAACACTCAGTAGGCTTATTCCTGTGCCGATTCAGCAGCAACACACCCCGCCTACTGCCACAGCCAAAGCCACAGCCAGACGCCAAGTCACTTGGGCGGCGATTCTTCAGCTTATCCAAGGGCTACTGATGGAGGGGCTGCCATTTCTCGCGTTGCCAGTGCTGATGATGCTGCAGGTTGACTCCCAACTGCTCGCTCGAGGCTTCTCATTCATCGTCCCGTTTTTCGATGACAACCTCTACCTGATGATGGCGATGAGTGGGCTGTTTGCCATGCTTCGCATCATTGGCGCCGTCGGCCTGCTCAAGAACCGAATGTGGGGGTACGCGCTCTCGTTCATCAACTGCGTGGTTACGCTCGTGCTCATGCTCTTCATGCTTCCGGCCGGCATCGCCGACGGCTTGCTCTCAGGCACGGCGCTGATACTTCTGTTGCTCGCACGCTACGGCAAAGAGCCGCTGCTGCACTAGCACCAGAGCCGCAGCGTTCGCGTCATTTCAATGTCCAATACGCTAGCATCGCCGGGCCCACATCGGCTCGGGTTACGGCGCTGAGCCCTCAATGAACCACATGAGAACAAAGGGAAAGGCAAAACACAACGCGGCCAGGCCACACACTGCCGCCCAGATCCACCCTTCAGAACGGCGAAGCAACCGCCTTCCGCCCGCGGCAACCTGAGTGCGCGGGCGCTGCGCACGCGGGTCGGAATAAGTCGCTGCCTGATGACCAATTTCGGCACCGAACAGATCAGCGAAATGCAGCAGCGCGGTCACTTCGCTTCGGTCGGCACGCGCCCCAACTCTGCTCGAGACAACGATGAGCTGATCCTCGACAATTTCAATGTCCCAATTCTTGCCATGATCGATCAGACAAGCCATCACGTCTGGAGTGAATAATTCGAGCGCGTCACGCTCATAACCAGGCGGCACATACAAGGTGAAGTGCCGGTCAAAATCGCCCTCGAGCGAAAGCTGGGTCGACCCTGGCAGCATGGCGCGCGTTGAGCCATTTCTGCGAGCAACAGTGACGAGGTGGGGCAATCGGCGCGAGAGCTGCAGCCTGAGAAAGCGAAAGTTGGCCCGTGGCACTCTCGGGCTGTTCTTGCCGCCCAAGTATGCGGCGAACGCGATCTGCAGTCTTGGGCGAGGCCCTGACGTCGGCATATACAGGGAGTACCGCGAACGAAACATCGACTTGCTAAAGTGGTCGCGCTGCGCCTCGAGACGCGCTCTGCTGTCAGCCGGTGCGGCCAACGCGCCCTCGGCAAAATAGAGACCAACCGGTGGCACATGCGGGCCGTCACTCGCAAATCGCAAGCCCACTTCACGCGCAAAACCTTGCAACGCAATCGCACGACGCACGCCAGTCGGCGTGAGAAGCAGAGTGACCGCAGCGATCCCCAGACAGATCGCGCCGAACGGCAGCACGACCATCAACAGCCCGCGCACCGAGTCGAGCCAGCCTGGCGACAAAAATGAGGCGTCGAGAAACAGCCAAATACTCAACCAAGAAGTTGGTACAGCAAGCATCAGCAGCAGCGCACCGATCACCGCCGATCGGTAGGCGGTCGGGCGCGCATCACGCACCTCTGCTGAAGTCACCTCTGGCCACACTGACCTCAACCGGGCAAGCCTGTCTGCATGTCGCGCTAGGTCGTTGCCACTCACCGTTTTAGCGTACTCGTAGTAGTAGGTGGGCAGTTGCTCGCAATCACAGGAGAGATGACAGACGCCGTTACCGTCACGACCTACACTTAAGCAGCAACGGCGCAAAGAGAACGAGAGCGGAGTGCTGATGAAGTCACAACCTGCAATGTCTCCGTCTGATATGGACGTGAGCGAGCTGCTTGATGCCCGCGATGCCGCTCGCCGCGCAGAAGCCGAGGAATTGCTCACACTGTGTGCGCAGCTGACCGGCGCAACACCTCAGGTGTGGGCCCGACGCATCATCGGATTTGGCGTGTACGAGTATCGCTATGAGAGCGGCCACGGCGGCCGAGCCCCTGAGCTGGCGTTTGCCAGCGGGCCCCGCCAACACACCATCTATCTGGTGAACAACTTTGCCGAGCGGTGGCCAGAGCTCATGAACGAGCTTGGACGTCACCGTGCAAGTAAGGCGTGCCTCTATCTCACTCGGCTCACCGGAGTGAACCGCGCAGCCCTACGAACCCTGCTCGAGCGATCGCTCGAAATCACTCGTCAAGATTCTAAATAGCGCTTCTGCTGTTGCCTTTCTCATCGATCGCGGCTTCAGCAGCCTCGATCACGCTCGACAGTTCGTCGCGGAGCGCAATGAGCCGTCCAACCGGCATCCCCAGCTGTTCGATAACGGCCGGCGGCACCGCGAGTGCGCGTTCGCGAAGGTCGGTGCCTGCGTCCGTTGGGGTGAGATAAAACGTGCGCTCGTCACCGGCGACTGGAGTGCGTTCGATTAGTCCGTTCTGCTCAAGCCGCTTAATGATGGGGGTGAGAGTTGCCGGGTCGAGGTGCAACATCTCGGCAACTTCACGAAAGCGAAGGGGTGCGTTGCCCCACAGCGCGAGCATCACGAGGTACTGCGGGTGGGTGAGCCCCAGGGGTTCGAGGATCGGGCGATACATAGTGATCACCGTGCGGCTCGCCACGGCCAACGCGAAACACACTTGACGTTCGAGTTCGAGGGCGTCGTCAGGCGTTTGGCTCACCCCCTCAGGGTATCTCGTCCGCACTAAAAGGACACCTCGTTTGTGTGCAAACAAACATGCTAGAGTTTCGTTTGTGGGCAAGCGAAAGAAGCGTCAGCTGTGGCATAAGAG
>JAAZHL010000178.1 GCA_012510755.1 Leucobacter sp. | reverse complement strand
GACCGGAGCTGAGGGAATGCTCGGGTCTGCCGCACTGCTCATGCTTGCGGGGGTGACAATACTCGCTCGTCACCGGTCGCGCAGAACCCGTACCCATAGTCTGCGTTGAAGCACTAACCGAATAGGCTAGGCCACGCAACTAAAAGAAGATGTGGACCCGTACTCACGAGTTGAGCGGGTCCACATTTTCTGTTTGCCTGTCGGCGCCCTGCGAGAACCGTCTGCTGATCTCAAAGGATCAAGGAGTATGTCATCGCAGTCCGACAATAAGCCGCCAACTAAGTTGTCACTATTGCCAAGTTCGCTGTCACTTCACACTTGTGAGATGACAGCGAAGATGGCACTTTTTCGCTAGTTGGCATCCCAGTGATTATGCGGAATTTCTCCGTAATCACGTTTGGTTTAGTCGGTGTTTTGCCAACGAAGTTGGCATTGTTTCTGGATGTGCTGCTTCGCTCGCTAGGGCCACACCCAGCCCCTCCTCCCTCGGGCTTGCGATGCGCTCCGAAGGTCAATGGCCCTGCGGCTGCGCCTTGTTCGCGAAACCGCTTCAAAGTACAGGCGAGTTTTTCTCGGGAAACGGCCCAGGTTTCAACGTGAGGTGCGAGAGCAGTCATGCTCTGAAGTAGCATTTGTGAACAAAAAATATGTACATCTTTATGCTCATGTTCACCTAACTCGAGGAGGGTGACCTCTGAGGTTAGGGGAGCATTCCGAGAAACTGATGCGGGTCGAGTGCCGGCCGATTCGATGCCTCCAGGCGCTCTCGGAATGACGGGTCAATGTCACCCACATACAACCACCCCATGAGGTGCTCGTGTTCTTCGAGCCCGTGCATGGCTCGCACTGGGTCGCTGTTCGCGAGCACTCCGGTGCGCCACATCACGCCCCACCCGGCTCGCCACAGTGCGAGTTCGAGCAGGTGCCCGGCGCCAGCCGCAGTCGCGTGTTGCTCCCACTCTGGCACGAGCGGGTGCTCGGTGGAGCTGGCGATGACCGCGATGAGGAGTTCTGCCCGGTATGGCTTGGAATTGCGTTCTCCCGGTTCACGGGTGGTCCCTGCGGCCGCGTCGAGCGCATCGGCTAGACGGCCCCGATCCTCGCCCCGCAACACGATGAGTCGCCACGGGCGCAACGCCTTATGGTCGGCAACCGGGGTGACCGCGGCGAGGAGCTCGCGGAGTTCGTCGTCGGTGGGGGTGTGCGGCCCCACTTTCGACACTGAACGCCTGGTCGCCATGGCCTCGAGTACCTCGTCGTCAAAGAATTTGCCCTGTGTCATCCCTGAACCTCTCCAATCTGAATGTTTGCCGAGCAAGGCCAGCCAATCCTCGCTAGATTACTGCTCGGCCAGGTCATTAGGCTTAAGCCATGACACAAACACCAGATCATGGCCCAAACCCATATACCGTTAACATCGAAGCATCGACCCGTGCAAACAGCAATTTCCGCACGACAGTATGGACGGGGGAGCTCATGCAGCTCACCCTCATGTCGATTCCTGTCGGAGGCGATATCGGTCTCGAAGTGCACGACGATACCGATCAGTTCTTGCGACTTGAACAGGGTCGCGGTCGGGTACAAATGGGACCTTCGCCCGAAGAGCTCTCGTTTGATGAAGAGGTCGCCGACGACTGGGCCGTGCTTGTGCCCAAGGGCATGTGGCACAACATCACCAACATCGGCGACGTTCCGATGAAGGTCTACAGCATCTATGCTCCCCCGCCTCACGCGCCGGGCCCCGTGCATGAAACACAGGCGGATCAGGATCACGACCACTGATCGCGGCAAGTGAACACGGGGGCGAGTCTGCCCCCGTGACCGCCAGCGAGTGGTGGTATTCGAAACTCATCCGTCGTTCCCGAGACGCCGAGCAGCGCATGCCCAAAGGGCTGCGCGACAAGGTGGCGTCAAATGGTCTGCGCCAAATCACGGCGGGTGCCCTGCAATCGTCTGGCGATCAGGCTGTCAACGCATCGACGGTGCTGCCCTGGGTGCTCGCGTCACTCGGGGCCCCGGCTGCGTTGACGGGACTTCTCGTGCCGATCCGCGAGTCTCTCTCGATGTTGCCGCAAGCGCTACTTACCCCACTCGTTGTGCGGGTGAAGCATCGCAAATGGATCTTCGTAGTTGGCGCG
>JAAZHL010000028.1 GCA_012510755.1 Leucobacter sp. | reverse complement strand
GTGCTCGGCAGGCCTGTGCAGTGCCCGATGCGTCTGCTCAGCTTCAATCCGCTGATATTGGTCTTTCTACGACCGGGGTCGCTGGGCCAGATGTCGACCCGCAGTCTGGGCAGCCACCCGGCACGGTATGGATTGGGGTGAGTTCGCGATTGGGTGAGCGAGCGACCCGACTCAATATCAATGGCAATCGAGCAGAGATACGTGCTCAGGCGGTTGAAGCCGCGCTGCGTGAATTTGCTCATGAAATTGAAAACTTGAGTCAAGGTGACTCACATTCAGCGAATGCTCAGGAATATTCCGACAAGAGAAGCGGTTACTCCCAGTGATGCCTCAGAAGCTGGCCCGTATTAAGCTGGTGGAAGAAGGCGACTCAATATACTGCGCGACTTGGTTGCGCGAGAGAAGGAGGATGCGATGGTACTTGTTCGTCAGGAGATCGGCGATGTGCTGCGTGACTTCCGGCTGCAGAAGGGTCGCACCCTGCGGCAGGTTGCAGGGCAGGCAAGTGTTGCGCTCGGTTACCTCAGCGAGGTTGAGCGTGGGCAGAAAGAGGCTTCGAGTGAGATTCTCGCGGCGGTGGCTGATGCCCTTGATACGCCACTCTCAGTCATTATGGGCGAAGTGAGTGATCGCTTGGCAATTGTTGAAGGCTTGAGCGTGCCCATTGACACGCACGTTCCCGATACTGTTCCGGCTGACTTGGTCAAGGGTTACCGTTCTGAGCTGCTTGCTCGCGGCTGAGTGAGATTCGTTGAAGGGTGAAAGCGCCGGGCCTCAGGGCCGGGCGCTTTTGCGTGTGTGAGGGGCAATATGAAGCACAGTGAATTTCAACGAGCCATGCGTGAAGAGTTCGGCGACGTCTACGCAGGCGTGCTCATTCGCGAGCACTGGCTCGCTGCCTTTGGTGAGACTGCAGCCGAGGCGCTTGACCGAGGTGTTCCGGCGCGAGCGGTGTGGCTTGCGCTGTGCGATGAACTGCAAGTGCCTGCCGAGCGCCGTTATGGCAGAGGGCTGCGCGACGTAGAGGGCTGATCTGCCCTCGAGTATGAGCTTCTCGGCGTGTCTTTCGAAGATGTGTTCGAATGGGCGTATTGTCGTGCACAGGTGAATTGTCGCCTGAGATATACACAACATTGCAGCTCTTGCCGTGAGTGTCAGTGGTGCAATCTAGTGTCTCAAGTACAGTCACCGTGCCTTGTCAGCGGGGTATCCGTCGTGGCAGTGGGTAGGCAGCAGCATGGCGAGAACATCGCCCAGAACAAAGGAGCCGCAGATGGCAGCCAGTAAAGATCGTGAGAAGGCGCTTGAGGTCGCACTCGCGAATATCGATAAGCAGTTCGGTAAGGGCGCCATTATGCGTCTCGGCAGCACCGAACGCCCACCGGTTGAGGTGATTCCTACCGGCTCAATTGCGCTCGATGTCGCGCTCGGCATAGGCGGCCTGCCTCGAGGGCGCATTATCGAGATTTACGGCCCTGAGTCGTCGGGCAAGACCACCCTCACTCTGCATGCCATTGCAAACGCGCAGCGTGCTGGCGGAATCGCGGCGTTTATTGACGCAGAGCATGCGCTAGACCCCGAGTACGCGCAGAAACTCGGTGTCGACATTGATGCGCTTCTGGTGTCGCAGCCTGACACGGGTGAACAGGCGCTAGAGATCGCTGACATGCTCATTCGCTCTGGTTCCGTTGATTTGGTCGTAATTGACTCGGTTGCGGCGCTGGTGCCTAAAGCTGAAATTGAGGGCGACATGGGCGATAGCCACGTCGGCCTGCAAGCACGGTTGATGTCGCAGGCGCTGCGCAAGATCACCGGTGGTCTCAACCAGACGAAGACATCTGCGATCTTCATTAACCAGCTTCGAGAGAAGGTGGGGGTGTTCTTTGGTAGCCCCGAGACAACTTCTGGTGGCAAAGCGCTCAAATTCTATGCCTCTGTGCGGCTCGATATTCGACGCATTCAAACGCTCAAAGACGGCACTGACGCCGTGGGCAACCGCACCCGCGTCAAAGTCGTGAAGAACAAGATGGCGCCCCCATTTAAGCAGGCAGAGTTCGACATTCTCTATGGTGTCGGCATCTCTCGTGAAGGCTCACTTATCGATTTTGGTG
>JAAZHL010000425.1 GCA_012510755.1 Leucobacter sp. | reverse complement strand
CTATATAAAGAAATCAGCGGAGAAGAATTCCCTCAGGATCCCAAGATTCAGCTCATGGCCGCTATCCGTGCGGTATTCGGCTCCTGGATGAACGAAAGAGCAATAATTTACCGCCGCCTAAACGACATTCCCTCAAGTTGGGGAACGGCCGTCAATGTTCAGATGATGGTTTTCGGAAACATGGGAGACGACTGCGGAACAGGCGTCGCTTTCTCGCGCAACCCTGCAGACGGCACAGACGAGCTCTACGGCGAGTACCTCATGAATGCTCAGGGCGAAGATGTTGTTGCCGGTATTCGTACTCCCGAGCCTATCGAGCACATGAAAGAGACAAATCATGAGGCGTATGAAGAATTCAGGGCGGTGGCCAAGAAGCTTGAGCTTCACTACAAGGATGTTCAGGATATGGAGTTCACCATAGAAAGAGGCAAGCTCTTCATGCTGCAGACCAGAAACGGTAAGCGCACGGCACAAGCGGCTCTCAAAATAGCTGCCGATTTGGTCAAAGAAGGCGTCTGCACCAAGGAAGAGGCGCTATTGAAGATAGAGCCGAACCAGCTCGATGCATTGTTGCACCCCGGTTTTGATGAAAATGCCCTTAAGAGCAACAAGGCGATTGCCTCCGGTTTGGCGGCTTCTCCCGGCGCCGCAGTCGGCGGAGTTTATTTCACAGCCAGAGAGGCAAAGATTGCCGCTGTAAACGGACCGGTTCTTCTTGTTAGAAACGAAACCAACCCCGATGACATTGAGGGCATGGTAGCAGCTCAGGGTATACTCACATCAACAGGCGGCAGAACATCTCACGCAGCCGTTGTTGCCAGAGGTATGGGCAAGTGTTGTGTCGCAGGCTGTGGAGATATCCGCATCAACGAAAAAGAAAAATTCTTTACAGTTGGAGATGTCAAAGTCAAAGAGGGCGAAGTAATCAGTCTTGACGGCTCAAGCGGCAGAGTTTATGTGGGAGCGCTTCCTCTGGTAGATGCGAAAGTTTCCGGAGATTTTGCCACGGTAATGGCTTGGGCAGATGAAGTCAGAGCTCTCAAAGTGCGTACAAATGCCGATACTCCGCGCGATGCCAGAAAGGCCATAGAGCTCGGAGCGGAAGGAATAGGCCTCACCCGTACAGAGCACATGTTCTTCGAGGTGGACAGAATCCCCGCAATGCGGGAAATGATACTTTCCGATAAAGTAGAGCAGAGAAGAGCAGCTCTCGGAAAGCTTCTGCCCATGCAGCGCAAAGACTTCGAGGGTATATTCGAAGCTATGAAGGAGCTTCCCGTAACCATAAGACTTTTAGACCCCCCTCTGCATGAGTTCTTGCCCACCGAGGAAGAGGATATCGTCAAGCTGGCCGAGGATATGAACATAAGCGTGGAATATCTCAAGGGTACAATCAGATCCCTGCACGAAGCCAACCCCATGATGGGCTTCCGTGGATGCAGACTTCCCGTAAAGTATCCCGAGATAGCGGAAATGCAAACAAGGGCAATAATTGAAGCTGCCATCAATGTAAGCGAAAAAGAAGGCTACAACATAGTTCCCGAAATCATGATTCAGCTGACCTGTGAGCTGAAGGAGCTTGAGTATGTCTCGAAGATAGTCAGAGAGACAGCTGAAAAAGTCAAGGAAGAAAGAGGCTCAAAGCTTAACTATCTGGTCGGCACCATGATTGAGATACCGAGAGCTGCGCTCCTGTCCGATGAGATTGCAAAGGACGCTGAGT
>JAAZHL010000177.1 GCA_012510755.1 Leucobacter sp. | reverse complement strand
ATGATCCTTGACGTGGAGTGGTCGTTCCTGAACGGCTCCTACGCGAAGCCTGCCAACAACTCGACCGCACGTAAGACCCGTGGCCTTGTTGAAGCGATCACCACGAACAAGCTGACCCGTGGCACTGCGATCACAGGCGCTAGCTCGGCAACTGACACGATCACTTCGACCGCTCACGGCCTCGCCAATGACACGGCAATCGTGTTCAGTGCGGTTGGTGCTGCGACGAACATTGTTCCTGGTCGTGTCTACTACGTCGCCTCTAAGGCAACGGACACGTTCAAGGTTGTGTCTGCTGTTGGTGGCACTGCGATCACTCTGGGCACCGCATCGGATATTGCGTTCCGTATCCCTGCGACCACTGCGACCGACGTTGACGACATCAACGACCTCGCGCAGACCGTGTACGACAACGGCGGATCGGCTGACGGCGAGACCGCAACTCTCATCGTGAACTCGGTGCAGAAGCGCGCACTCACCGCAGCTTACGCATCGGCATACGGCAAGTATGTTGAAAGTTCGCGCAACGTTGGCGGCGTCAACATGACGACTCTCGTGACCGACTTCGGCACCCTGAACGTCATGGCGTCGCGCCACGTCGCACAGGACAGCGTGATTCTCGCAGACCTCGGCCTGTGCCGCCCCGTCTACCTTGAGGTTGACGGCAAGGGCCACTTCTTCGCTGAACCGCTCGCTAAGACTGGCGCATCTGAGGATGTGCAGCTCTACGGCGAGGTCGGGCTTGCGTACGGCCCCGAGTCAGCGCACGGCATCATCACCGGCCTGAAGGTGTAGCGATGACCGCGTTTGCTACTTACCAGGAACTCGAGAAGCGGATGAGCCGCACTTTCACCACTACGGAGAGGGTATGGGTCACTGAGCTGCTCGAGGACTCTGCTGAGTACATGCGCGGCATCATTGGCCAGCAGGTCTACCCGCCCCAGCAGATCACCTTTCAAGGGTGGCCTGACAGGGGCTGGGTAGACCTGCCCGCCACGGTCGTTAGGTCGGTTGATGCGGTCACTTTTGACGGGCAACCCGTCGAGTGGGAGCAGCGCCTAGGCAGCGTTCGTGTGGGCTGCAATGGCCCCGTTGCGGTGACTGTCTCGGTTGGCTTCAGTGTTGCACCGCGTGACCTTATCGCGTTGAACTGCGCGCTCGTGTCGTCTCAACTTCTACTTGTTGAGGCTGGCCTCGGTTTGCAGCTTGGCGGGCTCTCGTCGGTCGCGATTGATGATTTCAAGGTCGCTTTCGCCGACGCTGGCGAGCGCACTGGTGGCATGTCGCTGCCGGATCACCAGCAGGAGTATCTGAGGAACCGTTACGGGGTCTCGGTGTTCACGACCAGGGGGTGATCAGATGTTGCATGGTGGTGCTTTGACTCTGGGGCGCAAGGTCGCCGAGTCACGCATGACGGATACTTGCACGGTCACTCGGCCTGGCACGCCGGTGTTTAACGAGTCAACGGGCGAGTACACGTCTACACCTGTGTCGGTGTTTTCTGGGCCGTGCAGGGTGAAGCACCCTACTGGTGTGGCGCGTGATGTGGATGCGGGTTCGCAGCTACTCGCGGTCACGCAGTTGGAGCTTCATCTGCCGGTTTCTGCAGTGGGTGTTCGTGCTGATGACGCAGTGAGTATCACGGGGTCTGAGACTCGCGCGGAGCAGGTGGGTCGTAAGTTCACGATTGTTGCACCGTTCGATGGGAGCCAGAGCACAGCACTTCGTTTCCGAATAGAGGCGGCTGATGGGCGTTGACAGTAGTGAGCTTGACCGTTTGGCAGTTGATCTTGCGCGCGCGCCTGAGACGCTGCCGAAATATCTGCGGATCGCCATCGAAGTATCTGCGCGCAATGTTAAAGATGATGCCCGTGATGCGGTGCGTGGTCGTCGTCATTTTCGGCAGGCTGCTGCGGCGATTGATTACGAGCTTGTCGGGTACTCAGGTGCTGCGTCTGGGATGGATGCCGAGATCGGCTACAACAAGGGCAATAGCTCTGGGCGGCTAGGCAACTTGATCGAGTACGGTGCGCCGAGGTCGAATAACTCGCTCGCACCTGGCTCCGAGTTGCAGAAAGCTCTCGTGAAGAATCGGTCAGATTTTGAGAGTGGCGTCGCAACCGCTGTGTCTGATGCGCTGCGGGCGGTGGGCTTATGAGTGTTCGTGGTGTGTCGTCTGCGGTGGTGTCGTCGTTGTCGTCTGATCTTACGGGTGCAGTGTTTTTGCCGTGGGAGGTTCCGACGCCTGCACCGTCTCGTTATGCGGTGGTGTGGGTTGCCTTGTCTGCTCGTGAGCGGTCAAGGTACTCGTCTGCGCAGATTCGTGACGTGTTCACGGTAACTGTGCACTCTGTGGGTGCTGACGCGAATCAGTGCTTGTGGGTGCAGGAGCGGGTGAACAAGCTGACTGGGAAAACGTTGACTGTTGCGTCGCGCAAGTTGTGGCCGGTGGAGTACATCACTGGACAACCGCCCGGTCTTGATGACGACGGGCCTGAGCCGAAACTGTTCGCAGTTTCCCAATTCGATATTCTCTCCGACCCCGCCTAAGTGCGGGGTTTTCGTGTTTAAGGGGGCCTCGTATGGGGTTTGTT
>JAAZHL010000438.1 GCA_012510755.1 Leucobacter sp. | reverse complement strand
GTCGATATTGGACCGGTTCGTATATGGAAAGTCTTCCGATGACTCCGTGGGATGTTCCAGACCAAACTTCCCAGGTATTGGCATTGGCCGGGGATTTTTTTGATGAGATAACCGCAGGAAAATTAGTAGGAACGCTTGATAATTTGGTAACAGATGTTTCTGGTAACCATGTGTCCTCCGGAATCCATGGGACACGGTACTTACTTGAACAACTTTCTAGATGGGGCAGGTGGGAGAAAGCTTTTACTATCGCTACCCAGACTTCATACCCCGGATGGAATTATATGATACATGAAGGAGCAACCACATTATGGGAACGCTGGGAATACCTTAGTGAGGGTTCGATGTGTTCGCATAATCACGTCATGTTCGGAACTATCGATCAGTGGTACTACCAATTTGTAGCAGGCCTTTCACCAATTGCCGCTGGTTGGAAAGAAATTAGTTTCGCACCTGGCAGGTTTAAGCGAATTAATTGGGCAGAAGCCAGCGTTTCGTCTCCATACGGTAATATTGAGTTGTCATGGAAACGAGAGCATCATGAAATATCGATTAAAATTACGATACCCGACGGGACTATTGGTTCGCTCTTCATGCCTGAAGAGAATGCTCATGTTGAATCAGATTCAGATCGGTGCGACTACATTTCTTCACCGCATCCACATAGTCCTTATCCCTTAGAGAAATTTGGATACTGGAGATTGTCATCGGGCTCTCATACGTTGCTCTGGATTCCCAGGGAGTCATGAAGCATTATGAAAGAATTATCATCAAGGGAAAGGGTGATCAGAGCAATACATCGTCTTCCCGTTGATCGTGTTCCAATTGATTATATGGCGAACTGTGGCATCAATATGCAATTGAAACAACATTTTAATCTAAAGAAACATGATGATGAAGGCTTATTGCAAGCCTTACATGTCGATTTTCGAGAATTTAAGCTACCGTATGAAGGAAGAATTCTCCATATGCCCGTTCCGGGGCGCCGTGTTGATCCACAATGGGGGATAACAACTAGATGGATACCAAATGATAGCGGAGGATACTGGGACTACTGCGATTTTCCATTACAGGATTTGGATCAGGATATCATAGACGCTTGGCCAATGCCGTCCGCTGATGATTATAATTATGAAGCACTCGTCGACCAGTCAAGATTATGGCCTGACAAAGCTCTTTATTATGGGAATCCGGGGCTAGGAGACATATTGAACACTACAGGGATGTGGTGCTCGATGGAAAAAGTGTATATCGCCATGGCTGATAAAAATAAGGCTTGGTCGCGCCTTGTCGAACGACGATTGTCTATCCAATTTGAACAGATGGAACGTAGCCTTGAAATACTGAAAGGGCGAATTGATTTTATATGGATGGGTGAGGATCTCGGCTCACAAATCGGTCCTCTCATTTCCTCGGAAATGTATCGGCGTGAAATTCGCGATCGTCATAAGCGCTTTGTGGATCTTGCCTCAGCATTCGGAATTCCGGTAATGATCCATAGTTGTGGTTCTTCTTCGTGGGCTTTTAACGATTTCATCGATATGGGGATTAAAGCCGTGGATACGTCACAACCGGAAGCACATGATATGGACCCGGCCTATCTGAAAGCTTCCTATGGCAATCGTCTGGCTTTTCATGGAGGATTCTCGACTGCTGGAGAAGTCGTTTCCGGTTCGATCGAAGAAACCTTGAAGAAAGTTAAAACCTTACTTGAAATCATGATGGATGGCAATGGGTATCTTTTCTCTCCGACTCATATGTTTCAAGAAGATTCCAGATTGGAGAACATACTAGCAGTCTATGCTGCATTGCCGACAATCGGACGGTATGGATAGAAGAGGGAAGAGGAAACAACCATGACACCACGAGAACGGATTTTAGCTGTATTAGATTATTCTCCTACGGATAGAGTTCCTTTTGATATCTGGTACACGCGTGAAGTCAGAGATCAATTGATGACTTATTTTGGGGTTTCTGATGAAATTGCCGTATGGGACGCATTGGAATTGGACAAAATAGTGATGGTGGATGCCCCGTACACGCAGGTAAACAATCCGGTTTATGATGAACGGGATCGGCTGTTAACTTTTGATGAGTGGAAAAACGGCCGTAGAACTGTTCGGCATTCTTATGGGGGGGATTACGAGGAAGTAGTGTTTTTCCCCCTAGCATCTGCAAGATCAAAAAATGAAATTGAGGGGTATCTCTGGCCTGATCCTACCT
>JAAZHL010000027.1 GCA_012510755.1 Leucobacter sp. | reverse complement strand
GTTCTCGGTGATGACGGCCGGCTTGCCGAGCCTCTTCGCAACCTCCATTGCGGTTGCCAAGGTTGCATCGTTGGTTGAGGGCACCTTGACGACCTCGATGAGCGGCATGACTGCCACCGGGTTGAAGAAGTGAAAACCGACGAGGCGTTCGGGGTGTGCGAGCTTCGCACCGATCTCTTCGACCGAGAGCGACGAAGTGTTGGTGGCAATGATTGCCGTCTCGCTGATGATGGGCTCGATCTCAGCGAACACCTGCTGCTTCACGCCAAGCTCTTCGAAGACGGCTTCAATGACCCAGTCGCAGTCAGCGTAGAGCTGCTTGTCGGTGGTGCCGGTGACAAGTGCTTTCACCTGGTTGGCGTCGTCAGATGACAGCCTGCCCTTTTCGAGCATCTTGTCGATCTCGCCATAGATGTAGGCGATGCCCTTATCGACACGAGCCTGATCGATGTCGGTGATGAGCACGGGTACCCGCAGTTTGCGCGCAAACAGCAGCGCGAACTGGCTGGCCATGAGGCCGGCACCGATGATGCCAACCTTCTGCACCTTCTGCGCGAGCGCCTTGTCTGGGGCACCCGCCGGGCGCTTCGCGCGCTTCTGCACCAGGTCGAAGGCGTAGATCGAGGCGTGAAACTGGTCGCCCGAGATGAGCTCGGTCAGCGCATCGTCTTCACGTGCGAAGCCAGCCGACAGGTCGCCGTCGCGTGCGGCCGAGAGCAGTTCGAGGGCCGCATAGGGCGACTTCGCTGCCGTGCCGATCTTGCCCTTGAGGGTGTCGCGCGCGATCTTGATCGCAATTGGCCATTTGGTGAGGCGCTCGAGCTTGCCGGGCACATGTTCGCGCTTGACCTCGGTCTTGCCGGTGAGCACGGTGTCTGCCCAACGAATCGAATGCTCGAGAAACGCAACCGAGTCGAACATCTTGTCAAACATGCCGTACTCGAATGCCTGCTGTGGCTTGAGCATGCGGTTGTTCTTCAGCGCGTTTGAGACGATGACCTCAATGGCGTTCTCAATGCCGATGAGGTTTGGCAGCAGGGTAGCGCCACCCCAACCCGGCACGATGCCCAAGAACACTTCGGGAAAGGCGATTGCCGCGGCCGACGAATCGACGGTGCGGTAGTCGCAGTGCAGTGCGATCTCGACTGCGCCGCCGAGTGCAAGCCCGTTCACGAAGGCGAAGCTTGGCACGCCGAGCTTGCCGAACTTCTCAAACACCGAGTGACCGTATTGAGCCATGAGCCTGGCGTTCTCGCGGTTGGCGAGGGTCGACACCTTCGAGAGGTCTGCGCCAGCGGCGAAGATGAACTGCTTGCCGGTGATGCCCACGGCCGCGATCTCGCCGGCCTGAGCGCGCGCGCTCAGCGACGTCAGCACGTTGTCGAGTGCCTGCAGCGTGAGCGGCCCGAGCGTGTTCGGTCGGGTGTAGTCTTCGCCGTTGTCGAGCGTGATGAGTGCCATGACCCCGCCCGAGGGCAGGGCAACGTCGTGCACGTATGAGTGCGTAACCACTTCACCCGCAGCGGCGGCGATAAGTGGTGAGAAATCAATCTTGCTGTAGTCAGTCATGGCTGGTTACTTGCCCTTCTTGCCGTCGAAATGAGGGTTTTCCCAAATCATGGTGCCGCCCTGGCCGAGACCCACGCACATTGCGGTGACGCCATAGCGCACGTCGGGTCGCTGTTCGAACTGGCGAGCCAGCTGCAACATCAGACGCACACCTGAGGCGGCGAGCGGGTGGCCGAGTGCGATTGCGCCACCCCACGGGTCGACGCGGGGGTCTTCATCGTCGATGCCGAAGGCGTCGAGGAATGACAGCACCTGCACCGCAAAAGCTTCGTTGAGCTCGAAGAGGCCGATGTCGTCGATGGTGAGACCGGCGCGCTTGAGCGCCTTCTCGGTCGACGGCACGGGGCCGAGGCCCATCACCTCGGGCTCGACGCCCGCAAATGCGAAGCCGACCATGCGCATCTTGGCGCGCAGGCCGAGCTCGCGGGCGGTGTCTGCGCCAGCGACGAGCGCCATCGTTGCGCCGTCGGTGAGCGGCGAGGCGGTGCCCGCGGTCACGCGGCCGTGCGGCCGAAACGGGGTCTTGAGCGTGGCAAGCCCCTCCATGGTGGTCTCTGGGCGGCGACCCTCATCTTCGGTGGCAAGCCCCCAGCCGGTGGTGCTGCGGGTGGCGACTGGAATCAGGTCTGGCTGAATGTCGCCGCGGTCGTAGGCGGCCTGTACCTTCTGCTGGCTCAGCATGCCGAAGCGGTCTGAGCGTTCGCGTGTGAGCGCGGGAAAGCGGTCGTGCAGGCGCTCCGCGGTGATGCCCATGTTCAGTGCGTCTGGGCTGACCATCTTCTCGGCGACAAAGCGCGGGTTGGGGTCTGCGCCGATGCCGATCGGGTGGCGGCCCATGTGCTCGACGCCGCCAGCGATTGCGAGGTCCTATTGTCCCGGGCCGATCGCACCGCTGAGCATCGCGGTGGTGGTCATTGCGCCCGCGCACATGCGGTCGAGCGCATAGCCTGGCACGGTCACGGGC
>JAAZHL010000026.1 GCA_012510755.1 Leucobacter sp. | reverse complement strand
GAGCGGATCCTCGCAGATGCGCGTGTCGCACTTAACCCCGGGCACGACTTTGGCGACGGCGGGCGCGGGCATGCGAGGCTCAACCTCGCCTGTGCACCGGCAACGCTCGTGCGTGCGGTTGAACGGATTGCCACGGTCGTTGCTGGAGCGCAGCGATGAGCTCGGGTGCGAGCTCACTGGCGAGCACGGGCACGAGCTCACTTGCGAGCACCGTTGCGGGCACGGTGGCGCAACCCAACTATGACTGGCAGGGTTTCGGTTTCGAGATCAGGCAGGTGCACGCAGGTGACTACCCCGATCTCAACAACGGGCTTCGGGTGCCGCCCATCGCACTGTCGACCGGGTATGTGTTCGACGATTTCGACGACCAGGTTGAACGATTTGCGGGCCAACCCGCGAGGCCGACGGGCGCGGGCGCGTTCTTCGGTGAGGCAGAAGCCACTCCATCGCCCATCTATTCACGCCAAGGCAACCCGACCAATGCCGTCGCAGAAGCTCGCCTCGCCTCGCTCGAGGGTGGCACCGCCGCGGTAGCAGTATCGAGCGGGCAGGCAGCCATTTCGTCGGCGCTCTTCGCGCTCGCCCAGCACGGCGACCACATTGTGTCGACCGCCTCAATCTATGGCGGCACCCGCATACTGTTTGGCCGCAGCTTCAAACGGTTCGGCATCGACGTCGATTACGTCTGGAACATTGACGATGACGACGAATGGCAGCAGCTCATTCGACCAGAAACGAAGGCGATCTACACCGAAACGATTCCGAACCCGCGCAATGACGTGGTCGACTTGCGACGGGTGGTCGAGGTCGCGAAACGCTACCATCTGCCGGTCATTGTCGATAACACGGTCGGCACCCCAGCGCTCATTCGCCCCATCGAACACGGCGTGAATATCGTGGTGCATTCGACGACCAAGTTCTTGTCTGGGCACGGGGCGTCGGTGGGTGGCGCGATCGTCGACGGAGGCAATTTCGACTGGGAGGCCGCTGAGCGAGCCGGCCGATCGTATCCGCTGATCACGAAAGCCCCGCGGCCCGGTCTCGCCTCGATGCTCGACCGCTTCGGTGACGCAGCGTATGCGAGGGCGACACGCGAGGCCGTCGTCAATGACATCGGCCCCTCGCTCTCGCCGTTGAACGGATTCTTGCTGCATCAGGGCATGGAAACACTGTCGCTGCGCATGGACCGACACGTAGCGTCATCGATCGCGATCGCGCGCTGGCTCGAGCGTCAACCCGAAGTCGTGTCTGTCGACTACGCAGGTCTGCCATCGAATGCGCTCTACGATATCGCGGCACGCGATTACGGCGTTGATGCGGACGGTTTCGGCCGCACCGGCTCAGTCTTCGGCCTGACAGTGCGCGGGGGCATCGACGGCGCGCGAGCGTTCGTCAATGGCCTGCGGCTGTTCTCACGCATGACTGGCATCGGCGACACCCGTTCGATGGTGCTGCACCCGCTCACTTCGACGCATGCAACGTTTGCTGCCGAGGTGAACGAGCGGCTGGGCATTTCACCGGGCCTTTTACGACTCACCCTGGGGCTCGAGAGCGTCAATGATCTGATTGCTGACCTACGTGGTGCGCTCGATCGCGTGGCTGCGCTCGAGCGATCTCTCTAGGCCGACAGGGACTCGTCAGCCGGTCGCGCGACTCGCGAGTCACACACCGTCGGGCACAAAATCACCAAAGTATGCGGGCTCGAAGCCGAGCGTCTCGAACAGCTCGCGGGTGCGTTTTTGGCGGGTGCGCGGAATCACTGTGAGCACCCGCCCGGCGCGACCCACACGGCCCGTACGCCCTGCCCTGTGCACGTAGGCTTTGGGGTCGTCGGGCGGGTCTGCCTGTAAGACGAGATCGATGTCATCGACGTGGATTCCTCGCGCCGCGACGTCCGTTGCCACGAGCACATCGGCTTTGCCCCGCGTGAAACTGTAGAGGTTCAGCTCGCGTCGCGCTTGGCTGAGGTCGCCGTGCAGTGAGGTCACACGCAGGTGCGCCGCGGCGAGCAGCTCTGCGACGTGCGCGGCATACGCGCGCGTGCGGCAGAACACGATGACCCGACCACCCTCGCGCACAAGTTGCAGCAGCGCCTGATCTTTGTGTTCGCGCAGCACAATGAGTGCTCGGTGTTCAACGTTGGGCTGCGGACTCCAGTCAAACGTTTCTGTAGACGCAGTCATGGCCGCAGCGCTCGTGGTTGCAGCGTTCGTGGTTGCCGACCCCGCTACGTCGTCAATCTCGTGTATCGCCGGCCGCGGCATGAACTCTTTCACTACCCCGTCGACGCCACGATCGAGCGTCGCCGAAAACAGCATGCGCTGACCACCCCGCGGGGTGAGCCGCAGCACTCGCTGCAAGGCTTCGATAAACCCGAGCTCTGCCATGTGATCGGCCTCATCGATGACGGTGATCGCGATCTGCCCGAGCCCCAGATGCCCACGCTTCGCAAGATCTTCGATGCGGCCGGGTGTGCCAATCGCGATGTCGACGCCCCGCTTCAACGCGTGCAGCTGCGGTTCGAACGGTTGCCCGCCAACAAACTGACCGGTGAAAAGCCCGACGCTGCGTGCGATGGGTTGTACGGTGCGGTCGATTTGCAGGGCGAGTTCGCGAGTTGGTGCGAGGATCAGCGCCTTCGGCGCCCGCACCGCCTGCTGCGGCGGTCGCTGCTGTCGCTCACCGCGCTTCGCCTTCGGCCGGGCGGCTTCGGCCCCGAATGCGCCAGCCGCTTTGAGGCGCAGCAGACGTTCGACGACTGCTGCGGCGAACGCGATCGTTTTGCCTGAGCCGGGGCGGGCGCGACCCAGCAGGTGATGGCCTTGCAGCGCGTCAGGAATGGTTGCGGCCTGAATGGCGAACGGCTTGGTGGCACCGAGTTCGGCGAGCGCTCGCACAATGTTGCCGCCGAGTCCGAGGTCTTCGAAGCGCAAGTGGGCAACGTCTTCAGGCGTGGTGCGGGTGGCTTCTAGCGGGCCCGGCAGCGGGGGGTTGGCCGAGAAATAAGCCACAAAATCGTTATTCTGTGCCACAATTTTACGATTTTGTGGCTTATTTCTCTTCGCGTTCTCGTCAGAGTCGGCGCCTGCGCGGCCCAGCGCCTGTTTCTTGGCCTTGGGCGACCTTCGCGGGTCGAAGTTGCCCGGTGCTTTGTAACCGCGTCTTGCCATTTAGTCGCGCTCCGTTGCTGAACCGTCGGGCTCTGTCAGTTCCACTGTGCCGTCAGGTTGTCGGGTAAGGTCAGCTGAGCCGTCGGGCTCGGTGAAGGCGGCTGAACCGCCAGGCACTCCCGAGTCAGCTATTTTGGCTGGCACAGAGAAGTCGGCTGAAGCACCAGCACCCGCCGCCACGACCAGCCGGGCTTCGCGTTTTGCCGCACGCTTGTCGCGCGACGTTTCGCGGCGGCGCTCGACTGCGTAGTAGAGCGTGGGCAACACGATGAGGGTGAGCACGGTCGACGACAACAACCCGCCGATCACGACGACCGCCAGTGGCTGCGAGATGAATCCGCCAGAACCGGTGATGCCGATGCCCATGGGGGTAAGTGCCAAGATCGTTGCGAGTGCCGTCATCACGATGGGGCGCAAACGCAGAGACGAGCCGCTGACCACGGCGTCACGCAGTGGTGTGCCGCGCTCGCGTTGCTGGTTGATCAGGTCGACGAGCACGATCGCGTTGGTCACCACGACGCCGATCAGCATGAGTACGCCGATGAGCGAGGCGACGCCGAGCGGAATACCCGTGGCGATCAACAGCAGCAACGCGCCCGTCGCTGCAAACGGAACCGAGACGAGCAGCAAGAGCGGCTGCAACAGGCTCTTGAAGGTCGCCACCATTACGACATAGACAATGAGAATCGCCACTAGTAGCGCGAGCCCAAGTTGTTCGAATGCCTCGCTTTGCTGCGAGATCACCCCACCGATGTTGGCGGTCGCCCCGGGTGGCAGCTCAGCCGATTCGAGCGCAGCGTTGACCGCGATGCCAGCCACCCCGAGGTCATCGCCTTCGGGCAGTGCAGACACCGTGGCGATGCGCTGCGTGTCTTGTGTGCGTATCGTGACTGGGCCGTCGGCGATCTCGACTGTCGCGAGAGAGTCGAGCCGCACCTCACCGTCAATGGTCTGAATCGGCATCGCAGCAACAGCGGCCTGGTCTGCCGGGGCCACCCCCTGCGAGAGATAAATGCTCACGCTGGTGTTCTCGAGCACGATCTGACCGATCTGCCTGGGCTGCATGCGCTGCGACACCATTGCGGCCACCGACGCCTCGGTGAGGCCCGCTTCTGAGGCTGCGGCACGGTTGACCACGATCGCGAGATAGGGGCGCGACGTAGCGAGGTCGCTTTCAATCTGTTTGAGGCCGCTCTGCTCACGAAGCGCGGCGACTACTGCATCGCTTGCCTCGGCGAGCGTTTCTTGATCAGGGGCAGACACCGCGACCTCGATCGAGCTCGACATGGTGACGCCACCGTCTGATTGGGCGAGCGAGAACTCTCCCGCGTCGTCGAGCGATTCAACCACCGCGCGAATCTCGTCTTGCACCTCGCTCTGCACCGCGTTCTCGTCAGTCGTGAGTGAGTAGGTGACTACGCCGTCGCCGCCACCCCCAAAGATGGCGGTCATGCCGCCACCTGAACTGCCGATGGTGACCTGCACCACCTCGACCGCCGCGACCGCTTCAAGCGCGTCTTCGACTCGCTCAACCTGTGCGAGTTGCTCGTCAAGGCTGGTTCCCGGGTCAAGCGACTGGGTCAAGCCAACCGAGTTCTGCTCGTCTGAACCCATGAAGTTGGTCTTCATGAGTGGGGTTGCGGCGATGGTGCCGCCGAAGACGAGCACCGCGATGAGGAGGGTAATTGCGGGGTGGGTGAGTGTCCACTTCACGATGGGCAAGTACCCGCGCTGCAGCGCGGTTGCGCGGTCGGCGTCGTGTGAAACAGGTTCTGTCGCTGATGGCGCCTCTTCGGCCGTTGTGTTGGCTGCCTCTACCGGACCCTCAGCAGCCAGCGCCTTACCCTCAGCAGCCAGTGCCTTACGCTCAGCAGCCAGCGCCTTACGCTCAGCAGCCAGCGCCTTACGCTCCGCGGCCAGTGCCCGACGCTCGACTGCCCTCCGCTGGCGCGCCTGCGCGCGAGCGGAGCTGGTGCTGCCCCGCAAGAACCAGTAGGCGAGCACCGGCACGATCGTCAGGGCAACCAGCAGCGATGCGAGCAGCGCGATGGTCGCGGTGAACGCGAACGGCCTGAAGAGCTCCCCCACCATGCCCGACACGAACGCCATCGGCAAGAACACCGCGACCGAGGTGATCGTCGAGGCGGTGATTGCGCCACCTACTTCACGCACGGCTTCAACAATCGTTGTGGCGGCATTGGCGTCGGGCCCGGCCTCGCCGAGGTGACGCTTGATGTTTTCAATCACCACGATCGAGTCATCGACCACGCGGCCGATCGAAATGGTCAGGGCGCCAAGGGTCAGCATGTTCAGTGAGTAGCCCGCAAAATTGAGCCCCACAAAGGTGAACAGCACCGACACCGGTATCGAGATTGCGGTCACGAGCGTCGCCCGCACCGAGAGCAAGAACACCAAGATCACAATCACCGCGAACAGCAGGCCGAGCAACCCCTCGACCGTCAGCGTCTCGATTGAGCGCTCAACGTAGGGAGCCTGGTCGAACACGACCTCGAGCGTGGCACCATCGAGCGAGTCTTCGATCTCTGCGAGCGCGTCACGCACGACGTGCGAGACCTCGACCGTGTTTGCTGACGAGAGTTTCGTGACGGCGATGGTGAGCGCGGGTTGCCCGTTCACCCGAGAAATGCCCTGTTCAGGGTTCTGCTCGAGCACCACATCAGCGACTTCGCCGATGGTGATGACCGGCAACTCTGCAAGCTCGACGGTCACCTCAGGTGCCTGTTGGGCGGCGGCACCGAACCCGCCTGCCCCGCCGAACGCGGCCGCGGCCTCTTGCTGGGCGGCCGCCTCAGCAGCAGCTTCGGCAGCAGCGACCTCGGCTCGCACACGCAACAAGTTCGGGTCGCGCACCAGCGGCAGCGCCTGAATCTCTTCAACCGACTCGAGCGACGAACCGGCCTGCACTGCGAGGGTCTGACCATCTTCGGTGATGCTGCCAGCGGCCATCAAGACGCCGCTCTGCTGCAGTGCGTCGACGATCGACTGCTGCGTCACATATTCGTCGCTCAGCACATCGGCATTCGGCGTGATGGTCACACGGTTGCCGCGCGCCCCAACCAGCTGCGCCTCGCGCACCCCATCGAGATCACTGATTTCAGGTATCGCAATGCGTTCAACAAGGTTCGCCGTCTGCTCGGGGTCGACACCGTCAGGCGAGAGCACCGAGATCTGCACGATCGGAAAATCATCAAGCGACCCAGACATCACCTGGGGGTCGGCCGCATCGGGCAACAGGGCCGAGATGCGAGAGATGGCACGCTCGACCTTCTGCTCGGTTGAGGGCAGGTCTATGCCATACGTAAACTCGGCCAACACCATCGACGCACCCGTCGACGACGTCGCGGTCGTTTGCTCGAGACCCGCGACGCCGCGAAGCGCCGTCTCAATCGGCACGGACACGTCATTGTTGACGACTTCGGGAGACGCTCCCGGGTAGCTCGTCACCACGATGATGGCCGGAAACTGCACCGACGGCATCAGTTCTTGTTTCAGCGAGCCGACCCCGATAAAACCGAATACCGAGGCGACGATGGTCACAAGCGCAATCAGGGCGCGGTTTTTCAGGCTGAGCCTGGCAAGCAGATGCATAGTCGAATTGTTTCATGCCCGCCTGCCAGAAAAGCGAGTGCCAGGGGCGCGACCCGCCGCGCGGCAAGTTTTTTCGCAAACCTGCGGTACCTACCACGGCATTGCTGGGGTGCTCGCGCCAGCGATCCTCGGCTATGTGCAGCAGGCGCATCTACGAACCGGCATAATCAAGAGGTGTCAAGAAGTAGCACCCGCACCCTCGGAGCCGTCACGCCGGCCGATTTCGAGCGCCTCGCACAGTTGCGCAAGATGCAGGGCGTCGCGCTCAGCCTGTTGCTGGGAATGGCCGTGGTGTTTGTGGTGAGTTTCGCTCTGCAGGGTCAATACCCGTGGCTCGGCTATGTGCGGGCGGCAAGCGAGGGCGGCATGGTGGGCGCGCTTGCTGACTGGTTCGCGGTGACCGCCCTGTTTCGGCACCCGCTCGGCATCAAGATCCCCCACACCAACCTCATCTCAAACAAGAAAGATGAGATCGGCGAGGGTCTCGGCAGCTTTATCGAAGAGAACTTTCTTGCAGACGACGTGGTGCATCACAAGCTGAGCGAAATCAGCGGCGCGCGCATGGCCGGCACTTGGCTGCAAGAGGACGACCATGCCGAACGGCTGGGCGAAATGATTGCCAACGCTGGGCTCGGCGCGCTCATGGTGCTCGACGACAACGACGTGCAAGAACTCATCGAGGCGCTCGCCAGAAAGCACGTGATCGAGCCTGAGTGGGGCCCGCTGATGGGCCGGGCGCTCGATTCGTTTGTCACCGGCAACCACCACGAGGCATTGATTGACGTGGCCGCCGATCGGCTCGCAGAATGGCTCGAGCAGCACCCTGAATCGTTCGATCGTATGCTCTCATCACGGCTGCCGTCGTGGCTGCCCGGCATCGCGCAACGGTTCGTTGATGATCGTTTGCACGCAGAGACAGTGCGGTTTGCGCATTCGGTGCGCGAGGATCGCTCGCACCCACTGCGCATCGCAATTGCGAGCTTTCTCGCCGATCTGTCCCGCGACCTGGGCGAGAAGCCACAATTGCAGGCGCAACTCGAAGCGTTCAAACACGAGGTGTTTGATAGCCCCCGCATTCGCTCGCTCGCGGCAAGCACCTGGGTGACCGCGAGAGCCGCGCTCGTCGACCTGCTTGAGCAGCCAGACAGTGAACTGCGCACGCGTCTGGTGCTCGCCCTGCAAGACTTCGGTCACCGCCTCACGGCCGACAGCACTCTGCAGTTCAAGATCGATGTCTGGGTCATGCAAGTCGTTGAGCATCTCGTGCGCAACTACCGCCACGACCTCGCGAAGGTGGTCGCCGACACGGTGCAGCGCTGGGACGCGCGCGAGGCGGCCGAGAAGATCGAGCTGCAGATCGGCAAAGACCTGCAGTTCATTCGCATCAACGGAACGCTGGTGGGCTCGCTTGCCGGCCTTGCAATCTATACCGCTGCGACCCTGATCATTTCGCCGCTCGTCACTGGCTAAACCCGACAGGCAACTGCATATCTTGTACACGGTCGCTCGAGGCCGTGTGGTCTGCACGCGTGGTCACTGCACAGCGGGTGACCGTGCAGTCAAGCCCCTCTTGCGTGGCTGCGGGAACCAGCAATCGGGCCTCAAAGGAGCCGGTCGCGGCATCATCGAAGCGTTTGGTGGCGAAGGCGCTCCACGCCCAGTCGTTCGTAATCCAGATGCTTGATTCGAAAGTGTCTCTACCTGCGGCCTCACCGTCCATCGCACCTTCGGGCAGCCCCCCAAGGCACGGCGTCGGCTTCTCGTGGGCAATCTCTGGCACCGCACAGATCGACACATAGATGCCGATGTCCGAGTCGAAGCCCGTGCCGTGCACGAGCAACTCGTCTCCCGGTTGCAGCTGCGAAGGGTCAATCTCGGTGCCATCGGTGGCGGTCAGGCTCAGCGTTCGAGTGCGCCCGTCAGCGCCAGTTGCCGTGGCCTGCGTGGCGAAACCCTCTGGCACCTGCTGCCCAGAATCGCCTGCACTTTCGTGAGTGAGAATGGGCACGAGCATCACCACAGCGCCCACGAGCGCCAATACAGCGAGTGCGAGAACCGCAAACAGCACGCGACGCAGCATTGTGCCCTTCGCTGGCGATTCATTCATAGGTCTTATCGTAGCCGCAGCTCGAGAATGCGATTAAAAGAATGGTAGACTTAGCCCATACGTCAATTTACGTTTACTTTGAGCAAGTGCCTCGCGAAATGACCATTCGCGAGGCCCGAATGTGTAAGGGGGTCACGCGTGGGGCGCGGCCGTCAAAAAGCAAAGCACACTAAGGTAGCTCGGGAACTGAAATACTTCAGCCCCAATACCGACCTGTCCCAACTTGAGCGCGAGCTCGCGTCGAGTAATTCTTCTGCAGACCCCTGGGCGGAGTATGCAGAGAAGTACAACGACGATGAAGACGATTACTCCGACGAAGAAGAGTAGTCGCGTTCGTCACGCCCTGATGCGTGCATAATCCGTCATCCTGCGCACCCGGCTTGTTGCCCTTGCGCACCCGGTTCGTTATTTTGCGCGAAGCCGGAGGATCGCCTCATTCTGCATGAGGTTCAGCGACTCTCTACGTTCTCGCAGAATGGCGACCCCGCGCACGAACTAGCTGGCGAACGCACCAACGAGCTGCACTGCGCCGCCGTCGACGCCCTTTGCTCCCTGCTCGAACCCGGTCAGGTCACGCGCTGATGTGCTGATCTCACCAGCACGCCAGGTGGTGATGCCCTGTGCGGTGAGCGCAGCGGTGACGGCGTCGGCCTTGGCCGCATCGACCACGGCGAACATGCCGATGCCCAAGTTCCAGGCACCTTCAAGGCTCTCGAGCGTGTGGCCACCGAGGTCAGCGAGATGGCGGAACACGGGCAATGGCGACCAGGTCGAACGATGCACTTCGACCCACGCACCGACCGGCAGCACGCGCGCAAGGTTCGCCGCAATGCCACCTCCGGTGACGTGGCTGAGCGAGTGGATCGCCCCAGCAAGCTCGGGGTCTTCAAGCACGCGCAGCAGCGGGCCAGTGTAGAGCGCGGTTGGCACGAGCAATGCCTCGCCATAGCTGGTGCCGAGGTCGGCGGCGTGGTCGTGATAATTGATGCCACGCTCCGCAAGAATGTGCCGCACCAGCGAATAGCCATTTGAATGCAGACCCGAGGCGGCCATCGCGAGCACCACATCGCCGTGCTGCACACGTTCGGGACCCAGCACATCGTCGGCCTCTACGACGCCCACGGCGGCGCCAGCAACATCGTAGTCATCGGGGCCGAGCAGGCCAGGGTGCTCTGCGGTTTCGCCGCCCACGAGCGCGGTACCGGTGGCTTCGCAAGCCTCGGCGATGCCGCGCACGATCGCTGCGATGCGGTCGGGTACGACTTTGCCGCAGGCAATGTAATCGGTCATAAACAGCGGTTTCGCGCCAACCACAACAATGTCGTCGACCACCATCGCCACCAGGTCTTGGCCGATGGTGTCATGCGTGTCGATGGCCTGCGCGATGGCGACCTTTGTGCCGACCCCATCGGTCGAGCTTGCCAGCAGCGGGCGCTTGTAGCCCGTGAGTGCACTCGCGTCGAACAAACCTGCAAACCCGCCAACGCCACCGATGACTTCGGGCCCGTGGGTGCGGCTCACCGCTGACTTCATCAGCTCGACGGCGAGATCGCCGGCGGCAGTGTCGACCCCGGCTTTGGCATATGCGTTGTTCTGCTGTTCGCTCACCCTTCCCAGCCTACCGTCTGCCACCGCGGGCGCCCATTCGAGACGACGACTTTCGGTTAACAGATTTTCACCCTCAAGTCATTCAACGACCGGCAAGTTACCACTCGGCGCATTCTGAGCGAACTCTGCGTGAGAAGCGCCGGTTTTAACCAGTGACGACATCTTCACGGGTCACTATGGAATCGTGAAGATTGCGATACTCGCAGAGTCCTTTCTGCCGCACATGAACGGCGTCACCGGCTCAATTCTGCAGTCGGTGAAACACCTCACTGTCCGTGGTCATGAGGTGCTCATCATCGCCCCGAACGCGGGGCCAATCGACGCCGACCTGCACGGCGCACAGACCAAGCTGTTGCCTTCGATGCCGATGCCCGGCTACCCCGCCGTTCGCATCGTGTCGACGACTGCGACGAAGCTTGCGAAAACACTGCGTAAGTTTTCGCCCGACGTCGTGCACCTGGCGTCACCGTTTGTGCTCGGTTGGGCCGGAGTGCGCGCCGCCGACGCGCTCGGCATCCCAACCGTGGCGGTCTACCAGACCGACGTTGCCGCCTACGCGGCCCGCTACGGGGTGGCCGGGGCCACTTCGCTCGCCGCCTCACACATTGCCCGGCTACACCGCCGCGCCACGCTGACTCTCGCCCCTTCAACCTCGGCAACCGCCTTTCTCACCGAACTCGGGGTCGACCGCCTGCGCCGCTGGGGTCGTGGCGTTGACGCCGATCGCTTTGCACCCGAGCGTCGAGAAGGCCGGGTACGCGAAGCGTTCGCGGCAGCCGAGAAGGTAGCTAACTGCGCAACCAACAATGCGGCGGCCCGCGGCAGCGACCGCACACCTAACCGGTTCGACGGCCACACCCCAGACCCCGTGCTGGTCGGCTACGCAGGCCGACTCTCACCCGAGAAGCAGGTTGAAGACCTGGAAGTGTTGCATGACCTGCCCGGCATACGGCTCGTCATCATTGGCGACGGGCCGAGCCGCGAGTCGCTCGAGAAGTTGCTGCCGAACGCACACTTCACAGGGTTTCTTGGCGGCGACGACCTCGCAACGGCACTCGCCAGCCTCGACGTGTTTGTGCACCCGGGCGAGAGCGAGACGTTCTGCCAGGGTGTGCAAGAGGCGCACGCAAGCGGGCTTCCCGTGGTGGCCACCGGCAGCGGCGGGCCCCTCGACCTGGTCGAGAACAGCATCACGGGGTGGCTGTATGAGCCAGGCAACCTCGAAGAGATGCGGGATCGGGTGCTCGACCTCGTCGGCGAGGCGGCCAAGCGGCAGGCATTTGCAGAATCCGCACGCGCTGCCGTGCGGCACCGCACCTGGGCTGCGCTGAGCGAACAACTCGAGGCGCACTACCTCGAGGCGATTGAGTTGCGTCAGATCGACGACGCGTTGCTCACTCGACCGAGAGTGCGCCCACGCAGCGAACCGCTGCCGGTGAGCGCACCCCCAGCTCCACAATGGCGGAACTACGTGGCTCTCGGCGACTCCATCACCGAAGGTATCGGCGACACCTCGCGCATGCCCGCGGGCGAACATTTGGGTTGGGCGGCACGGCTCGGCATGCTGCTGGCTGAAACAGGAGACGAGCGCGGCATCAAATTTGCCAATCTCGCCGTGCGCAGTCGCCGCGTGGCACACCTCGACGAGCAGGTCACCCGCGCGCTGCAGCTAGCGCCAGATTTCGTGTCGGTGTTGGCCGGATCAAACGATCTGGTGCTTTCTCGCGTCAACATCGGCGCCGTGGCGAATGAGCTCGAGCGGCAAGTTGCACGCCTGCGCGGCGCCGACGTTGCGGTCATGCTCGGCACACCATTCTTGCCCCGACGCGCGGTTGCGAAACTGCTTGCGAAACGATTCGCCGAATACAACATGCAGGTGCGCCGCATTGCACGCACGCACGGCTGTCTGCTGCTCGATATTGAAACAGCGCCAGAGATCGGCGATCTCGAGAATTGGAGCGAGGATCGCGTGCACCTGGCTTCGGCTGGCCACCGTGCGCTCGCCTACCGGGCTGCCGAAGTGCTCGGCGTGCCCGACGCACTGATTCTTGGTGATCTCGAGCGCACGCTGCACGCCCCAGATTTTGGTGACGAGAATTCGAAGCAGGTCTCGTGGCTGCGCGCCCACGCGCTGCCCTGGGCGTGGCGCAGAGTGCGTGGCCGCACCGCAGGCGACGGCATCACCGCCAAACACGATCACTACATCACGCTGTCAGCAACCGGTCAGGAGCACCCCCAGTGACAACAATCTCAGTGATCGGCTGCGGCTACCTTGGCGCCGTTCACGCGGCGGCGATGGCATCACTCGGGCACCGGGTCATCGGCATCGACACGAGCACTGACCGGGTCGCACAGCTGGCCACCGGGGTCTCACCATTCTTTGAGCCTGGCCTTGACGATCTGTTGCGCACGGGCATCGACAACGGCAGGCTGAGCTTCTCGGCAGACATTGCCGACGCCGCGGCCGCCGAGGTGCACTTCATCTGCGTCGGCACGCCACAGGTCAAAGACGGTTCAGCGGCCGACCTGAGTTTTGTTGATGCAGCCGTAGCGAGCCTGCTGCCACATCTACAGGCCGGGGCCGTGGTCGCAGGCAAGTCGACGGTGCCCGTCGGCACCGCAGCACGGCTCGCACCGCTGGTGCGCGAGGCGGGGGCAGAGCTTGCCTGGAACCCCGAGTTTTTGCGCGAGGGCTGGGCCGTGAAAGACACCCTCGAACCCGATCGTCTGGTCATCGGCGTGGCGAGCGATTCGGCCGGGCAGCGTGCCGAAGCCGTGCTGCGTGAGGTGTACCGCACGCCACTCGAGGTGGGCACCCCCTGTATTGTCGCCGACTACGCGACCGCCGAACTCGTGAAGGTATCGGCCAACGCATTTCTCGCCACCAAGATCTCGTTCATCAACGCGATGGCAGAAATCGCCGAAGTCACCGGGGCCGATGTCACCGTGCTCGCCGATGCGATCGGGCACGACGACCGCATCGGTCGCCGCTTTCTCGGCGCAGGCATCGGTTTCGGTGGCGGTTGCCTCCCCAAAGACATTCGCGCCTTCGCCGCCCGCGCCGAAGAACTCGGGCTGCGCGACTCGGTTGGCGTCTTGCGCGATGTCGACGCGATCAACCTGCGCCGCCGCGAACACGCCGTGCAACTGGTGGTCGACGAGTTAGGCGGTAGCCCGCTTGGCAAGCGGGTCGCGGTGCTCGGGGCAGCGTTCAAGCCGCACAGCGATGACACCCGCGACTCCCCCGCCCTGTTTGCGGCGACTCGCCTGCACGGGTTGGGCGCAGATGTGGTGGTGACTGATCCTCGTGCCATCGATGACGCTCGCAACGTCCACCCGCAACTCGCCTACGAAGCCGACCTTGACACCGCCTTGCGCGACGCCGAAGTGGTGCTGCTCGTCACCGAATGGCCCGAATACCGCTACGACCTCGACCCAGCGCACGCTGCCAAGCTGGTTGCGCGCCCCGTCATTGTCGATGCGCGCAACGCCCTGAACCGCGACGCGTGGCGTGCGGCGGGCTGGCGGGTGCGCGGCATGGGGCGCCCCTAACCGACCCTGTCCCAGTTTGTTGCCCGCGTGTGCCGTTACAGCATGAACGGTGCACGCTCGACCTTGCCGCACTACCGGGCACCGGATGACCCCTGCCCACGGCGCTACGTCCCCGTGCCGCCACCGCGGCCCTGCGTCCCCGTGCCGCCACGGCGACCCTGCGTCCCCGCCCTGCGCCGCCACGGCCCTGCGCCACCGTCTTACTTGCCGCACCGTCCTTACTTGCCGGACCGCGGCCCTGCGTCACCACGGCCCTGCGCCACCGCGGCCCTGCGCCACCACCTTGCTTGTGCCACCGTCTTACTTGCCGCACCTATCTGCGTTCTACAACCCCAAATCTGCTGAAATCAGGTTGTAAATGGCAGATTGGTGCTTGCAACGCCGTGGCAGCGTGGGCAGGGCGGTGAGGGGTCGTGCCCGGGTCAGGCGGGGTGAGACCAGGGCGAGGGAAGCCGGTGCAGCGGGGGCAGGAGCAGCGGTAAGGCGGTGAGGGGGTCGTGCCCGGGTCAGGCGGGGTGAGACCAGGGCGAGGGAAGCCGGGGCAGCGGGAGCACGGGGAGCAGCAAGCAAGGTGCGGGGCAGCCCGGGGCGAGGAATCACGGGAGCGGACGGCGCTCGACTGGGCGACACCGGCGGAGGTCTTTCAGAAGTGATGCTCGGGGTGACTCGCTGAGTGTTGCACCCCGACGAAAATCCGCGCATGCGCGAGCAGAGCCTGCACACGCGTAGACTGTATGAGTCGCGGCGCGCGGCGCCAGATCCACTCGCAGGAGCAACACTCAACCCATGTGCGGCATCGTAGGTATCGTCTCAGCAGAGCCCGTGAACCAACAGATCTACGACAGCTTGCTGCTGTTGCAGCACCGCGGCCAAGATTCGACCGGCATCGCGACCGCCGATGGATACCAGTTTCATATGGTCAAGGCGCGCGGGCAGGTGCGCGAGGCCTATCGCACACGCGATATGCGATCGCTGCTCGGCAACGTGGGTCTCGGTCATGTGCGGTATGCCACGAGCGGTTCTGCTGCGCTCGAAGAGGAGGCGCAGCCGTTCTACGTGAACGCGCCCTACGGCATTATTTTGGTGCACAACGGCAATCTCACGAACACGCGCGAGTTGGTGTCAGAGCTGTCAAACGTGGAGCGCAGGCACCTCAACACGCATTCCGACACCGAACTGCTGCTCAACGTGCTCGCGGGTGAGCTGCAGCACAGCGCCGCAGACGGTTCGCTCAGCCCCGACCAAGTCTTCGATGCAGTGTCTCGGGTGCACGAGCGCGCTGATGGTTCGTATGCCGCGATCGCCCTGATCGCGGGGCACGGGCTGCTCGCATTTCGCGACCCGTTCGGCATTCGCCCGCTCGTGTTGGGGCGGCGCGAAACCGACAGCGGCCGCGCCGAATGGGTGGTAGCGAGCGAATCGCTCGTACTCGAATCGGGTGGGTATGAGATCGTGCGCGACGTGCGGCCGGGCGAGGCCGTGTTTATCACGCCTGACGGCGAACTCCATTCGCGTCAGTGCGCGCAACACACGCGGCTCCTGCCCTGCTCGTTCGAATACATTTACCTTGCACGCCCCGACTCAGTGTTGAGCGGCATCTCGGTCTACGACGCGCGGCTGCGACTCGGCGATGTGCTCGCCGAGCAGGTGGCGCGTGAGGTCACGGCTGGCGACATCGATGTGGTCATGCCTATTCCTGACTCGGCGCGGCCCAGCGCCATGCAGGTGGCACAGAAACTCGGCATCGAATACCGAGAGGGTTTCTTCAAGAACCGCTATGTCGGCCGCACCTTCATCATGCCCGGCCAGTCGGTGCGCAAGCGCTCAGTGCGACAGAAGCTGAACGCGATGAGCACCGAGTTTCAGGGTAAGAACGTGCTGATCGTCGACGATTCGATCGTGCGCGGCACCACTTCGCGAGAGATCGTCGAGATGGCGCGCAGTGCAGGCGCCGCATCGGTCACTTTCGCCTCGGCCGCACCTCCGGTGCTCTACCCGCACGTATACGGCATCAATATGCCCACACGGGGTGAGCTGATTGCTCACGACCGCACGAATGACGAGATTGCCGCGCTTATGGGTGCCGACCACCTCGTGTACCAGACGGTCGAGGGCATGAAGCGCGCCATCTTAAGCGGTCAGAGCAAAGTCACCGAACTCGAACAGGCCTGCTTCACCGGCGAATACCTCGCCGGCAACGTGACCGAAGAGTACCTGGGGTGGCTAGAGGCCACTCAGGTCAGCTGAACCGCTGCGCAACAGAGCGTGCAGCACGCGAGGGCGCGTTCAGCGGCAACGCCGCACAAAGCGATGCTTTGCACTCTGCGGCTGGCCGGGCTAGAGGCCACTCAGGTCAGCTGAACCGCCGCGCCTAAGCCTTGTCGTCGGTGTCGCGCTGTTGTGCCGCGGCGCGAAGGGCGTCGGCTTCAGCTTTCGCAGCTGCGGCCTCGGCCTTCGCACGAGCGAGCTCATCAACGTCTGGGCTTGCCGCTGCAGTTGCCTCTGCTGCAGCCGGAGTTGCTGGCGCCGCTGATGCACTGCTGGTTTCGGCTTCGCCGCTTGCCTGGCCGTCATCGTTCGACGTGACTTCTTTTTTCAGAATCTTCATCGACTGACCGAGGCTTCGCGCCAGCGCAGGCAGTTTCGGAGCGCCGAACAGCAGCAGCACAATGAGAATAATGACAAGTGCGGTGGGCCCTGTGAGGTTAGGCATGAGTGTTCGCTCCGTTCGGTCGAGCCATTCGCTATCTTACGTCAGTCTGCACGGCCATGGCTTGACCCCGCTGCCGCCTGGCGATGATTCCCAGCAAGAGCGCAAGAATCGCGCCAACGGTGAGACCGATCGCCGCACCCACGACGGCCATGAGGCCAGCCACTTGACGCAGCTCATAATCGGCGCCCTGCACCACAGGAAACAGCAGGCTCGCAAGCACGCCGAGCACGCCGCCCAGCACCGTGGTCGAGATGATGATGCGGCCGAATCGCACCGAGCGTTGCAGCCCCACGGCGACTGGCGTGTGCTGGGTCTCGGTGAGTTCGAACTCGGCTTCAGCTTCGGCAGACTCCGGCTGCAGGGTCGGCTCAGCTGCTGGGGAAGCCTCGGCTGCCGAGGCTGCTGTGGCTCCCTCGCCTGCCGCAGCAGGTTGCGTCGGCTGGGCCGCATCAGTCGGCAGCTCTGGCCGCGCTGCCGCCACTTCTTCGTTCGTCATGTTTCTATTCTCTCGGCCCTGGCTGGGCAAGAACTCAACCCCGTGCCCCGGTGCGCTGGTCCGCCGCAGATCGGTCGTGGGCGGTCAGCTGGCCCAGGCCTGGCGTACTAACGGCAACAGACCCTGCAGGTCAGCACGCACTCCCGAGGCTAAGACGAGTCCCTGCGTGAGCGCGGTCTGCCAGTCGAGCCCGCCGGTGGCGAGCGCGATCCACGTCGCCGCATCTGTTTCAATGACGTTCGCCGGGGTGCCTCGGGTGTGTCGCGGGCCTGCCACGCACTGTGTCGCGCCGTAGGGCGCAACTCGCACCTCGACTGTGTTCCCCGGCGCGCGCTCGGCCAGTTCCTCGAGCAGATAGCGCACGGCGGTGGCCACCTGCTGGCGGTCGTCATGACCGTCCAACACCGCGCGCAGAGCCGCCATGCCCTCGCTCTCGCCGATTCGCCGCCTCGCCATGCGTCTACTGTACCGAGCGCGGGGGCACCCGCTCGCACTCGACGGTAGGCTAAAGGGGTGAAAATTCTCGTGCTTGGGCCAGGCGCCCGCGAACACGCCATCGTTACCGCGCTGTTGTCAGAAGACTCGCCTCATGACGTGGTCTGTGCCCCCGGCAACGCAGGGATCGCGGCGGCCGGCGTCGCAACCCCCGCACTCGACTACGTAGACCCGACAGCGGTCGAAGCATTCGTGCGCGAGCACGGGTTCGACCTCGTGGTGATTGGCCCTGAGGCGCCGCTCGTTGCGGGGGTTGCTGATCCTCTGCGCCTCGCTGGCGTGCCAGTGTTCGGCCCCAGCCAAGCAGCCGCCGCTCTCGAAGGGTCGAAAGCCTTTGCGAAGCGCATCATGGCTGAAGTCGGTGTACCCACCGGTGGCGCCAAGCGTGTCACGACCACCGCCGAGGCCGAGGGGGTACTTGACGAGTTCGGCGCTCCCTACGTGGTGAAGGCAGACGGTCTCGCCGCGGGCAAGGGCGTGCTCGTCACGAACGATCGTGCCGCCGCGCTCGACCATGTTGCGACGTGGGCACCCCACGGCGAAGTGTTGATCGAAGAGTCTCTCGACGGCCAAGAGGTGTCGCTGTTCTTTTTCGCTGATGGCCACGATGTCGTTCCGTTGAGCCCCGCGCAAGACTATAAGCGCATCTTCGACGGCGACGAGGGCCCGAATACTGGCGGTATGGGCGCGTATTCTCCGCTGCCGTGGCTGCCGGGCGGGGTCGATGCGTTCGTACGCGAAGTGACTGAGACCGTCGCCCTGCCGACCGTGCGTCAGCTCGAAGCAGAGGGCACCCCATTTGTCGGGCTGCTCTACTGCGGCCTGATCGTCACTGCTCAGGGCATCAAAGTGATCGAGTTCAATGCCCGGTTCGGCGACCCTGAGACGCAGGTGGTGCTGCCCCGCATGGTGTCGCCCCTCAGCGAATACTTGCTCGCGGCGGCGACCGGTCAACTTGGGTCGAAGCCCGCGCCAGAGTTCAGTGACGACGTTGCCGTCGTGGTGGTGCTCGCGAGCGAGGGGTACCCGGGCGATGTGGTTGCGGGTCGTGAGGTTACGGGGATCTCTGCAACCGGCGAACTCACTGGCCCCATCGAGGGAGTGCACCTCGTGCACGCCGCAACCAGGCGAGAGGCGGCTGCGGCCGGTGACGAGGGCGCCTGGGTGGCGACCGGCGGTCGCGTGCTCGGCGTGGTCGCGCGGGCAAACAACTTCGGCGATGCACGTGCACGGGCCTACCAGGGCATCGATCAGTTGCGGCTCGAGGGCGGTCAGCACCGCACCGATATCGCGGCACGGGTAGTGTGATCGTCGAGATGGCTGCACACGAACTCGCCGGGTGGCGTCACATTTACTCGGGCAAGGTGCGTGACCTGTACGTGCCTGCGGGCGCAGACCCTGCCACCAGTAAGCATCTGTTGGTGGTGGCAAGCGACCGCATCAGTGCGTTTGACCACGTGCTCGAGCCACCTATCACCGGCAAGGGTACGGTCTTGACTGCGCTTTCGAACTGGTGGTTTGACCGCATTGCGGTGCCAAACCACTTGGTTGTCGACCCGGCAGAGGCCCCCGTGGTGCCCGCTGAGGTCGCAAGCCGTGCGATGCGCACCAAGCGTCTCGACATGTACCAAATCGAATGCGTGGTGCGCGGGGCGCTCACCGGTTCAGGGTACAAAGAATACGTCGCGACCGGCTCAGTCTGCGGCATCGCGCTGCCTGCAGGTCTGCAAGATGGCGACCTGCTTGATGAACCGATCTACACCCCTGCCTACAAGGCGCCCTATGGTGAGCACGATGAGAACATCACGTTCGAGCAGAGCGTCGAATTCGTCGGCGCAGAGGTTGCCACGGCGTTGCGTGATACCTCTCTCGCCATCTTCAACACTGCCCGCGAGCTTGCCGCCGAGCGCGGCGTTCTCTTGGCAGACACCAAGTTCGAGTTCGGCCGCGACCCCGAAGCGAGGGTGTTGACGATCGCCGACGAAGTGCTCACGAGCGATTCGTCGCGGTACTGGGACGCCGAGCTCTACCGGGCCGGCGGTGAGCACCGCCTCGACAGTTTTGACAAGCAAATTGTGCGCAACTGGCTCACTTCGAACTGGAACGGCGAGGGGACACCACCTGAGCTACCAGCAGAGATCGTCGACCGCACGTTCGACCGCTATGCGGAACTCTACGAACGCCTGACAGGTCTCGCGATCTCGCGCTGAGCCGACAAGAACGACCGGTAGCCGCAGGGTGGGCAGCCGGTCGAAGCGATGAATACGATTGATGCCGGTTAAGACAGGCACGAGGATCTGCTCACCCCTGCCGCGAGACGTCTTGCGCGAACTCGTCGAGCACCTGACGCAGCCACATGTTCTCAGGTGACCCATCAACCCGGGCCGACCAAATCGCCGAGATGGTGAAGCGCGGAGCCTGCAGCGGGCATTCCGTCACCGCGAGGCCAGCGACGCTCGCGATCTCTCGTGCGGCGTACTCAGGGAACGTTGCGACAGCGGCGACGCGTGGCAGCAACGTCGCGAGACCCGAGAAGTGGCTGATCGCGCACAAGACGTTTCGTTTGCGGCTCTGTGCTGCCATCAGCACATCAACCCACCCGCGCTGCACGTCGTATGACACCCGCACGTGGTTCGCGTTGGCATATTCCTCGACCGTCATGGGGTCTGAGAACTGCAAGAGTTCGGGACTATAGACACACAGGTACCCGCTCGAGAACAGTGTTTCAGCCTGAAATCCTGATGACAGGTGGTTGGGCGCGCGGGTGAGCACGATATCGGTGCGGTCGTTCTCAACGCTTTCTTGCCAGAGCGCGCTGTTGGTCTGGTGAATAGCGAATTCGACCGTCCACCCAAGCTCTGCTTTTCGGTTTGCGAGCCACGGCGCCAAGACGATCTCAAGGTCATCTGACATGGCGAGGTGCATCACCCGGGTGCTGGTGGTCGGCTGGAACTCTGGTTCTTCAAAGATGATGCCCGAGATCGATGACAGGCTTGGCGCGAGCTTGGCTGAGATTTCGAGGGCCCGCCAGGTCGGTACCATGCCGTCTCGTGACCGCTCAAACAGTGGGTCGCCGAAGAGCTTACGCAGCCTCGATAGCGCCGCGCTGACCGCACTCTGGCTCAGGCTGAGCTTGACGGCCGCCCTCGTCACATTGCCTTCTTGCATCAACACCTGGAACACGACGAGCAGGTTCAGATCGATGCGACGAAGATCAATTGAATTCATAGTACTCATGCTATCTATCAATTCGGGTGGACATTGGTGGGCACTATTGGCAGAGTGGTCACGACGAATTGCGAACCAGCATGCGTAGTGAACAAAGGAGATCTCACATGCAAGACCAGGCTTCTGCAGCGGCGCGGAGCGACACCGAACTGCTCGATCTGCCGAAGGCCGACCGACGCAAACGCCTCGCGGCCGTCGGCATCGGCAATTTCATGGAGTGGTTCGACTTCGCCATCTACGGCTACTTCGCCGCGATCATCGGTGCCCAGTTCTTCCCGTCGGGCGACCCCACCGCAGAGATGCTGTCATCGCTAGCGGTTTTCGCCGTCGGCTTCATCTCGCGCCCCGTCGGCGCGCTCTTCTTGGGCCCCATTGGCGACAAGTTCGGCCGACGCACCGTGCTAATCATCACCGTGCTCGGCATGGGCATCATTACGGCCCTGATCGGCCTCACTCCCTCATACGCCTCGATCGGCATCGCAGCACCCATCATCGTCGTGGTGCTTCGTCTGCTGCAGGGCATGATGGTCGGCGGCGAATGGACCAGCGCGGCCGCCTACATAGGCGAGAGCGCACCCAAGGCCAAGCGCGCCCAGTTCGCAAGTGTGGTCACTGCGACCGCAGGCTTGGCGTTCTTGATCGGCACCCTTACCGCCGCACTCTTGCAGGCCACAATGAGCGAAGAAGCGCTGAGCTCATGGGGCTGGCGCGTGCCGTTCATCTTCTCGATCGTGATGGCTGCAGTCGCGGTATACATTCGCCGCAAGCTCGATGACACCCCCGTCTATGAAGAACTCGAGCGCAAGCGCGCGACGAACACTATCGAGGTCACCAGCGCAGGCGAGAAGGCGCGGGCGTTCATCTTGACGCTCGCATTCTCGGGAATCTTCGGCGTGAGCCTCTACTACTTCGTCACCTACGCGAACAATCACCTCACCGGCGCTGTCGGCATGGATCGCATGCAGTCACTGCTTGCGACCGGCGCGGCAATCGTGATCTATGTAGCATTCAACCCGCTCGTCGGCATGATCTCAGACCGCATTGGCCGCAGGCCCGTGTTGCTCACGGGCGTGATTGGGCTCGCAGTGTGGGCGATCCCCGCGTTCATGCTCATGAACACTGGCAACCCATTCCTCGCCTTCGTGGGCCTCACGATCTTCTCATTCTTCGTCGCCTGCTGTGCGGTGATGAACAACGTGCTGCTCGTCGAGGTGTTCCCTGCTTCAGTGCGCTCAACCGGTTCAGAGCTTGGCTACAACGTGGCATACGCTCTGCTAGCTGGCCCCGGCCCACTGATCGCGGCCGCGCTCGTCGCCGCAACCGGGTCGCTCATCTCGCCCGCCTTCTACGTCATCGCGGTCGCGGTGGTGTCGCTGGAAGTGCTGATACCCCTGCTGAAAGAAACCCGGCACGTCGATATCACCCGCGGCTGACCCGCGACGCGACGCGTATTTCATTTGAGTGATTGATTGAGGAGATTCCCATGAGCAAAGTTGCTGTAGTGCAGGCAGGTTCTGTCGCATTCGATGCCGAGGCATCAACCGACAAAGCGGTGAACTACATCGCCGAGGTCGGTGAAGCGGGCGCAGAACTTGTCGTATTTCCTGAGGCCTTCATCGGCACCTACCCCAAGGGCACGACGTACGGTGCTGCGATCGGCATTCGCACCGAACGCGGCCGCGATGAGTACCAGCGGTATTCCGACGGCGCGGTCGAACTCGACGGCCCGCAGGTGCGTCGCCTCATCGAAGCGTCGGCCGAGCACGGCGTGTCGGTCGTCATCGGCGTCATCGAGAAGCTCGGCAACACGCTGTATTGCACTGCCCTGCTGATTCACCCAGAAGACGGGCTCGTCGGGCACCACCGCAAGCTCATGCCGACCGGTTCAGAGCGGCTCGTGTGGGGCTACGGTGACGGCTCGACCCTCGACACCATGGATACCCCCGTCGGGCGAGTGGGCTCAGTGATTTGCTGGGAAAACTACATGCCGATGCTGCGGCAAGCCATGTACGCCAAGGGCACGCAGATCTACTGCGCACCAACGGCCGACGACCGCGACAGTTGGCAGGCAACCATGACGCATATCGCGCTCGAGGGGCGTGTGTTCGTGCTGTCTGCCTGCCAGTACATCACCCGCGCAGACTACCCCGCCGACCACCCGGTCGATATTGAACCGGTGACCGGTGACGTGTTCATGCGCGGCGGCAGCGTCATCATTGACCCGAGCGGCAAGGTACTTGCGGGTCCGGTGTTCGGCGAGGAAGCGGTGCTCTATGCAGACATCGACCTCGACGCTAAAACTAAGTCACACCTCGACTTCGACCCGGTCGGCCACTACTCACGCCCTGACGTGTTCTCGCTGCAGGTCAACACCAAGCCGATGGCCGCGGTGAGCTTCGACAGCTGAGCACACACCTACGCAAAGGGGTGGCGCTTCGCACTGTAGACTTGAGTGCAGAGTGCCACCCCAACTGCTCGCTGTGAGCTTCGCTCACCCAGAGCTCTGAAAGACGGAGAAGCTGCGTGCCCACGATTGTTGTTGATGTGATGCCCAAGGCCGAATTGCTCGACCCCCAGGGCAAGGCGACGACTGGCGCCCTTGACCGCCTCGGTCACGGCAAATTTCAGAACGTGCGCATTGGCAAACGTTTTGAACTCACCGTTGACGGCCCCATTACCGACGAGATTAAGGCTGAAGTTCGCGAACTCGCAGACAGCGTGCTCTCAAACAGTGTCATCGAAGATGTCGTTGGCATCGATTTCGGTGAGGCTGGCAACTAATGGCGCGCATCGGTGTAGTCACATTCCCAGGATCACTCGACGATCGCGATGCACATCGTGCCATTCGTCTGGTCGGCGCCGAGCCGGTCAGCCTGTGGCACGGTGACCACGACCTGCAGGGTGTCGACGCCATCGTGCTGCCCGGTGGGTTCAGCTATGGCGACTACCTGCGGCCGGGCGCGATTGCCGCGGTCTCACCGATCATGACCGAAATCGTAGGCGCCGCTGGCGCGGGCATGCCTGTGCTCGGCATTTGCAACGGCTTCCAGGTGCTTGTCGAGTCGCACCTGCTGCCTGGCGGCCTGATTCGCAACGCCCACCAGCAGTTCATTCGACGCGACCAGCGCTTGGTCGTCGAGAACGCTTCGACCGACTGGACCCGCCAGTTTGAGGTTGGCGACGAGATCGTGATTCCGCTGAAGAACGCCGACGGCGGCTACATCGCCAACGAAGAAACCCTCAAGCGCCTCAACGGCGAAGGTCTCATCGCATTCCGTTATCGCGGCACCAACCCCAACGGTTCGCTCGACGACATCGCTGGGCTCACCAACGAGCGCGGTAACGTCGTAGGTCTCATGCCGCACCCAGAGCACGCAGTAGAGGCAGGTTTCGGGCCGAACACCCCCGACGCGATGCGTTCGGGCACTGACGGGCTGAAGTTCTTCACGAGCGTGCTCGAATCGCTCGCTGCGCGCGTCTAACGGCCCAGCGCCGAGAAGTCTGGCTGACCGTCGGGGCCGACCGGCAACGGGCTGCCGTCGGCAAACGTCGGCCATGGCAGCAGCGGTTGCTGTGGGGCCGGATCGTAGACCGGCTGCGCCTGGGCCGCCTCGGGCAAGTGCTGCATGGCGGGGGCTGCCGCCGGAGCCTCGGCCACAACAACCGTCGGCGATACCGGCGCAACGGGCTCGGCGACACCGTACGGCGCAATGGGAAAGCCCTGGGCCTGGTAGGGCTGCGCATACATCGCACGCGCAGCTTCGCGCTCGCGCCTCGTGGCTTCGCGATCCTCGGCCCCATATGACCACCGCAACAACAGCGTGATCGAAAGCCCCAAAGCCGTCAGCAACAACGTCGCGACCGCAAACTTCCAGTACAGATCGGTCACCTCGACGTTGAACACTTCGATCGCCACTGGTGCGGTGAAAAAGATGCCAGACACCGTCGCGAGCAAGCTCGTGATCATCGCGAAGACGCTCAGCGCCTTGGGCTTGCCCTCAGACATGCCCAGCAGCAGTTGCGCACAACCCACCACCGCGCGAGTCACCACGATGACGAGCAGACCCTTCCAGAAGATCTCCCAGCCGAGCGACCAGCTGTAAGGCGTCATCCAGATAACAATCAGCAGCAGCGCAAGAATGTACGAGTTCGCGATCAACGCCACCGGCGCATACCACTCGTTGCGCTGGCCGCGACGGGTATCAAACGCGGTGAGACCGACGAATACGGCGAACGCGAAGAACGTCGAGAAGACGCGCTCGAACTTGCCTTCAAAGTCGCCGATGAACAGCAGCGAGATCGAAGCAATCGAGAGTGCGGCCAGCAGAATAATGCTGACCTTCAAAAAGGTTGACAGCTTGCGCGGCGACTGTGCCGGGGCTTGGGGGTGTACGGCGCCGTGGCCCTGCGCCGCGGGCTGAGCGTGGCCCTGTTCGTAGCCCTGGCCCTGAGCCAGCCCATGAACCTGACCATCAGTCGCGGCCGGCGCGGGATGCTGCGGCTGCTCTGTTGCCGCTTGAGTCTGCCACGAGAACGGTTCAACTGGCGGTGCCGAAGGGTGCTGCGGGGCGGCAGCCTCAGCGGCGGCCTGAGGCGAGAAGCCAGCGACAGCCTCAGCGGTGACCTCAGGCGGCGCCTGAGTGCTGAGTGCCTCAGTGCTGGTTGCCTCAGGCGCGGTCTCAAGCATTGATTCTGGCGCGGCCGCGGGGGTCGCCTCATGGCCCGAAGGCAGATGGGTGTGCGATTCGTTGGGCTCGTTCGGCGTGCTCATGAGACCAGTTTGTCGTGACTCGCTGAGAATCGCCACCACTGGTCTTGCAAAGGTAGGCTGGAGGGGTGACCGAAACCACTGCTGCAGCAACAGAACCACGCCCCGATACCGTCGCCGACGCACTCGCGACGCCCGAGCGCGAACAGCCGTTTGAGGCCCTTGGCCTGAAAGCCGACGAATACGCACAAATTCGCGAGATTCTTGGCCGCCGCCCCACCTCAGGCGAGCTGGCAATGTACTCGGTGATGTGGAGCGAGCACTGCTCATACAAATCGTCAAAGATCTACCTGCGCCAGTTCGGCAAAAAGGTCACCGAAAAGATGGGTGAGCGGCTGCTCGTCGGCATGGGCGAAAACGCAGGCGTCGTCGACATCGGTGAAGGCTGGGCCGTCACCTTCAAGGTTGAGAGCCACAACCACCCCTCGTACATTGAACCGTTCCAGGGTGCCGCAACCGGCGTAGGCGGCATTATTCGCGACATCATTTCGATGGGTGCGCGACCAGTAGCTGTCATGGACCAGCTTCGCTTCGGCGCCATCGACCACCCCGACACCGCCCGCGTAGTGCACGGTGCTGTTGCAGGCATCAGCTCGTACGCGAACTGCTTGGGCCTACCAAACATCGGTGGCGAGACGGTCTTTGATGGCGTGTACCAAGCAAACCCGCTGGTCAACGTGCTGGGTGTGGGCGTCTTGCGCCATGAAGACTTGCACACCGCAAACGCCTCGGGCCTCGGCAACAAAGTAGTGCTGTTCGGTGCCCGCACCGGTGGCGACGGGATTGGCGGCGCGTCGATCCTCGCCTCTGACAGCTTCGACGAAGGCGGCCCCACCAAGCGCCCCGCCGTGCAGGTAGGTGACCCCTTCGCTGAGAAGGTGCTCATCGAGTGCTGCCTCGAACTCTTCGCAAACGAACTTGTTGAGGGCATTCAAGACCTCGGTGCCGCTGGCATCTCGTGTGCAACGAGCGAACTCGCAGCCAACGGCGACGGCGGCATGTTCATCGAACTTGACAGTGTGCTGCTGCGCGACCCCACGCTCACCGCAGAAGAAATCCTCATGAGCGAAAGCCAAGAACGCATGATGGCGATCGTGCAGCCCGAAAAGCTCGACGCGTTTCTCGAGATCACGAAGAAATGGGACGTCGAAACGAGCGTGCTGGGCGAAGTCACCGACACCAACCGCCTCATTATCAACTGGCGCGGTGAAGAGATCGTCAACGTTGACCCCTCGACCGTTGCCGTCGACGGGCCCGTCTACGAACGACCGGTCGCCTACCCCGCGTGGATCGACACGCTGCAGGCGTCATCGGTGTCGGCCGCTGGACTCGCGAGGCCCACCTCGGGTGCCGAACTGCGCGAGCAACTCATCGCCGTGGCAGCATCACCAAACCAGGCATCGACCGACTGGATCACGAACCAGTACGACTACTACGTCATGGGCAACACTGCGCTGTCATTCCCTGACGCTGCAGGCATGATTCGTGTCTCAGAAGACAGCGGCCTCGGTGTCGCGATCTCGACTGACGCAAACGGCAGGTACTGCCAACTCGACCCTTACGCAGGCTCGCAGCTCGCGCTTGCCGAGGCCTACCGCAACGTCGCCACCACCGGCGCCGTGCCGACCGCGGTCACCGACTGCCTCAACTTCGGCAGCCCCGAGAACCCCGAAGTCATGTGGCAGTTCTCACGCGCCGTTGAGGGGCTCGCTGACGCTTGCCTCGAGCTTGAGGTGCCAGTCACCGGCGGCAACGTGTCGTTCTACAACCAGACCGGTGACACACCCATTCACCCGACACCAGTCGTCGGCTTGATGGGCATTATTGACGATGTCGCGCGCCGTGTGCCCGCTGGCTGGCAAGACCAGGGCGAACACCTCTACCTGCTCGGTGTCACGCGTGACGAACTCGACGGTTCTGCTTGGGCAGAGACCGTGCATGACCACCTTGGTGGGCTGCCCCCACGTGTGTCGTTTGACGACGAGCGTGCGCTCGCCCAGTTGCTGCATGGTGCCTCGCAAAGTGGCCTGCTATCTGCGGCCGTCGACCTCGGTGAGGGCGGCCTGGCACAGGCGTTGACCGACGGGCTGCTGCGTTTTGGTGTGGGCGCCCGCGTGTGGCTCGATGAAATCATGTCACGCGACGGTGTCGATGCGACCGCTGCGCTGTTCTCTGAGACGCAGGGCCGAGCACTCGTTGCCGTGCCGCACGAAGAAGAGGTCAAGTTTCGCGGGCTGTGCGAGGGCCGAGGCTACCCAGTGTTGCGCATTGGTGTGACCGAAGGCGTCGGTGACGAAGCTGCGCTCGAAGTGCAAGACCAGTTTGTGCTGCCGCTAGGCGAACTGCGCGGAGCGTCGCGAGGCACCCTGCCCGCGCACTTTGGTGACATCATCGAACCTGACCTGCTGAGCCCGGCCGCCGATGCGGCTGAAGCCCGCTTCGAGCGTTCGGTGGGCGGCGCCCCCGGCATCGGCATTTCGGAGTAGCCCGTAGCCAGTAGCCTGCCTCGGTGTAGCGCCGCTGCCCCCTGTTCCACCGAACGAATGGGCAGTAGTGGCTGCTTTCTGCCTGCGGGCCAGCCACAAGAGCCCACCGCTGCCCAGCGGCTGCCCCACGGCGGTCGCGCCGCTGCTCAGGCTCTGCACAGCGACCGGTGAGAAAGTAGAGATCGAGCCTGCGCCTGAGACGTGGCGTGGGCTTCGGGACGACGGTCAAGTACCCCGCCATGACAAGACTTGCCAGAGAGGCATGTCGTGTTGGCATGGATTATTTTGGTTCTGTCGGGGCTCTTCGAGGCCGTTTGGGCGACCGCCCTCGGCAAATCGAACGGTTTCACCAAACTGTGGCCGACCGTCACATTCTTTGTGGCCTGCGTCATCAGCATGGGCGGTCTCGCGTACGCGCTGCGCGAGATACCAACCGGCACCGGATATGCCGTCTGGGTAGCGATCGGAGCTTCGGCTACGGTCATCTACGCGATGGCAACTGGCGACGAGGCGGTCAGCGTGCTGAAGATCTTGCTGCTGCTCGGCATCGTTGCCTGTGTTATCGGGCTGAAACTGGTGGGCGACGCCGAAGCAGTCTCAGCCTGATAACCCTGAGAGCCCTGAGACCTCTTAGAACCCTGCAGCCCGGGTGAGTCGAGCCCTCGCTTCACTGACCTGGGCTTCACTCTGCTGAAGCTCGAGCGCTACAGCCGCTGCTTCGCGGTCTTCTTTGCGGGCCAGTGCAAGCCCACTCAGCAGGTGCCAGGCAAACACCAGACAGCCTGCGGGCATCAGCACACCGCCGAAGAGCGCGGTGAGCAGCCATGACCACACACCGCCTTGCTGGGCTTCGCTCGCGCGAAACAATGCCGTGATCGAAACGATGGCCATGACGAGAAATCCCAGCGAAACACCACCAACGATCAGCACCCAGATCACCCGCCCAAAAGCGCGTCTCGGAATGTTTGGAAACCAGCCCCACCACCCCGTGGTCACCGGTTGACGTGTGGGGTTGCGCCAAGGAAGAAAGCTCATGCGGCGAGGTAGGTGGCGATTCTCGAGAGAATCTGCGTGTGCAGCTCTTTGACCTCTTGTGCAGCATCGAGCACTAAGAAGCGGTCGGGTTCGGCTGCAGCCAGCGCAAGAAACCCCTCACGCACTCGATGATGAAACTCTGCGGCCTCTCGCTCGAGTCGGTCTGCCTGTTGACCGGCCGAAGCACGGCGACGCGCAGCGAGGTCGGGAGAGACATCGAGCAACACGGTCAGCTGTGGCCACAGACCCTCAGTAGCCCACTCGTTGAGTTCACGTATCTCGCTCGACGGCAAGGGCCGGCCGGCACCCTGGTACGCAAGCGACGAATCGATGTAGCGGTCTTGCACGACGACCGCACCGCGGGCCAGTGCTGGGCGCACGACTTCTGCGAGGTTCTGTGCACGGTCAGCTGCATAGAGCAGAGCCTCTGCTCGTTGATCGACATGGTCACCGTGCAAGAGCAAAGCACGCACCGCGCTGCCCAGTGGCGTACCGCCGGGGTCGCGAGTGCGCACTACCTCATAGCCTTGCGCTTCGAGCCAGGTGGCAAGCAAGTCGGCCTGAGTGCTTTTACCTGCGCCGTCACCGCCCTCGAACGTGACAAACAGGCCACCGGCCACAGACCGCGCTGCCTCAGCTGTCGACGATGCCTGAGCTGCCAGCGAGGGCTCTGCGGACTCAGACATGGTTACTCCCCCGCGGCAGCGGCCGCAGCCGCGGCCTTCGCAGCAGCATTCGCCTTACGGGTCTCGGCCGCCTTTTTGGCTGCAGCAGACCGCGCCGGGTCGACCGCCTTCTTCGTTGCCGCAGACTTCGCAGCGGGCTTCTTCGCCGCCGTCTTACGTGCGGGAGCCTTGCGTTTCACCGGGCCCTTGGCGCGCTTGATTGCGAGCAACTCGGCCGCGCGTTCGAAGGTGATCTCTTCGACACTGTCGCCACGGGGAATCGTCGCGTTTGTCTCACCGTCCGTCACATACGGGCCGAAGCGCCCATCTTTCACCTTGATGGGCTTGCCGCTGACTGGGTCGGCATCAAACTCTTTCAGCGCCGAAGCGGCTTTCCGTGCACCGTACTTTGGCTGTGCAAAGAGTTCGAGCGCGCCAGCAAGGTCGATGCCAAAGATTGCGTCTTCACTCGGCAATGATCGTGTATCGGTGCCCTTCTTCAGGTAGGGCCCGTAGCGACCATTTTGTGCGGTGATCTCAGCACCAGATTCGACATCAGTGCCGACCACCCGTGGCAGGTCGAGCAGCGCTACTGCGGAGTCGAGGTCGACGGTCGCCGGATCCATGCTCTTGAACAGCGACGCAGTGCGTGCTTTGACGCCCTTCGGCAGCTCTTCGCCCTCGTCGGGCAGCTCGGTGACGTAGGGCCCGAAGCGACCGTTCTTGGCAGCAATACGTTTGCCCGTTGCTGGGTGCAGACCCACGATTCGGTCTTCGAGCGGTTCTGCGTCTGCGAGTTCATGGGCTCGCTGCACTGTTAATTCGTCGGGTGCGAGCCCGTCTGGAATGTTAACGACGCGAGGCTTCAGCGCACCGTCTTCGCCGACCTCGCACTTGTCGTCGAACACCTCAAGGTATGGCCCATATTTGCCGTTACGCAACGAAATCTCGTCGTCGATCTTGATCGTGTTGATGGCGCGCGCATCGATCTCACCGAGGTTGTCGACCACACCCCGAAGCCCGGGGTGGCTGTCGCTGCCAAAGTAGAACTCGCGCAGCCAACCGGTGCGGTCTTCTTCGCCAGCAGCAATGCGGTCGAGGTCGCTCTCCATCTCGGCCGTGAAATCGTAGTTGACGAGTTCAGCGAAGTGCTCTTCGAGCAGGCGCACGACAGAGAAGGCGATCCAGCTTGGTACCAGCGCTTGACCCTTTTTGGTCACGTAGCCGCGGTCAGAGATGGTGCCGATGATCGCCGCGTAGGTCGATGGCCGCCCACCGCCGAGGTCTTCGAGCTGCTTCGTGAGACTCGCCTCGGTGTAGCGCGGGGGTGGGCTCGTTTCGTGGCCCTTCGCCAGCGGTTCGAGGATGCCGAGGGCCTGACCCTGAGCCAGCTGCGGCAGGTCGACGCTCTGCTCTTTCTGCGTGCGCTTTTCGTCTTTACCCTCTTCGTAGGCAAGCAAGAAGCCAGGAAAGGTGATGACGGTGCCGCTGGCAGTGAAATCAGCGTTGGTCTTCGCACCGTTTTCGGGCACTTCAGCCGTGATGGTGACGGTATCGGTCGAGCCCTTGGCGTCGGCCATCTGGCTTGCGACCGTGCGCTTCCAAATGAGCTCGTACAGTGCGTAGTCACCCTGGTTGCGCTTGCCCTTGAGTTCGCTCGGGCGCACAAACGTGTCACCTGCAGGGCGAATCGCCTCGTGCGCTTCTTGCGCGCCCTTGGCCTTGCCCGTGTACACCCGCGGAGCGTTAGGTACAGTCTCAGCGCCGTAGAGCGCTGCGGCCTGCTTGCGAGCCGCTTCAATCGCCTGCTTCGAGAGCGTCGGCGAGTCGGTACGCATATAGGTGATGTAACCGTTTTCGTACAGCGATTGTGCGTGAGACATTGTCTGGCGTGAGCTGTAACGAAGCTTGCGAGACGCTTCTTGCTGCAGAGTCGACGTCGTGAACGGCGCCGCGGGGCGTCTGGTGTGCGGTTTCGTCTCGATCGAACGCACGGTGGCAGCGTCGAGCTGGGAAAGTGCGGTGGCGAGCGCCTCTGCTCGAGCCTGCGGCAAGAGGATCACTCCGGCCTGCTCTGCCTTGGCCTTGAGTTGTCCGTTATCGTCGAAGTCACCACCTGTCGCAAGACGCACGCCGTCAAGTCGAACAAGTTTCGCTTCAAACTCTGTTTGGTCAGGAGCCTTCTGATCAGGGCAGAACTTCGCACTGATATCCCAGTATTCGGCCGCGACGAACGACATGCGCTCGCGTTCGCGGTCGACTACAAGCCTGGTGGCTGCCGACTGCACACGCCCAGCAGAGAGCTTCGGCGCGACCTTTCTCCAGAGCACCGGCGAAATGTCGTAACCGTAGAGCCGGTCAAGAATGCGCCTGGTTTCTTGTGCATCAACCAGTGCAATATCGATATCGCGGGTGTTTGACTTGGCCTCTTCAATCGCCTCTTTGGTGATCTCGTGAAACACCATGCGCCGCACTGGAACCTTCGGCTTTAACACCTCAAGCAGATGCCACGCGATCGCCTCTCCCTCGCGGTCCTCATCAGTTGCGAGCCACAGCTCGTCCGCATCTTTCAGAGCCCGCTTGAGGTCGGTGACGGTCTTCTTTTTGTTGGCGTTCACCACGTAGTAGGGTGCGAAGTCTTTCTCGACGTCGACGGCAAACTTGCCGAACGGCCCCTTTTTCAGCTCGGCTGGCAGCTCTGACGGCTCAGCGAGATCACGGACATGGCCGACTGAGGCAATCACCTCATAGTCGTCACCGAGGTAGCCTCCGATGGTCTTTGCCTTGGTCGGAGACTCGACAATAACGAGTTTCTTCGCGCCCACAGCGCTCCTTCTTCATGTGCTTCAGTGGTGTGATGCGGTTCTGGGGCACCACTATATGCCACTTCTGGCCCTGCTCGTGCATGAGCATGTGCTCTTCCGAAGATAGTCTGCACACTCACTCCGACGCGAACCTGGCCGCTAGCTGCATGTATCTCGCAGCTTTCGAGCGCCGAGTTGACCGCTGCCGCGACCGCGCCAGCGATCTCACATGGCACTGCTTCAAGATAGCCGACTACGGCGTCTGCTGCTGCGAGCGCTGCGGCGTCGGCGGCGCCCGCAGCCCTCGCCGAGGCCTCGAGGGTGTGAGCAGCAGTGACGACGCCAAGACCAAGCGCGAGGGTCGCCATTGCCACGCCTGCCATCACCGGGGCACTCATCTCGTAGCCTCGGTTCTTGCTGCACACGCTCGCGCCGAGATCTCTAGGGCGGCGAGCAGGCCGCCACCCGGCGAGGCTGCGAGGTGCACACAGTGCAGTGCCCCGTGCTCGCTGCGTCGCACGGTGACGGCGAACCCGAGCGTATCAAGCCGGGCGCGCGCTGCACCCTGGTCGTCGCGGGCTTCAAGCCTGGCGATTTCTGCCGCTGCGGCCACGAGCACCACCTGCTGTGCAGAGAGCATGATCGACCCCACTGCGAGCACGAGCACCATGAGCACAGCTGGCAGCACTACCGCGAATTCTGCTGTGATCGATCCACGCTCATCGTGCAGCGCGTGCCCTTTCACGGTTAGCCGGCTGTGCCGAGTGCGTTTTGGACGAGATCGACCAGCATTGCGCGCACTTCGCCTGAGCGCATAATTGCCACTAAGAGGCCAGCGAAGGCGACGGCAGCCATGATGACGACTGCGTACTCTGCGGTGATCGCTCCTCTATCGTCTTTCAGCTCTGCCAGCAGCTGTCGGCCCGAAAAATCTTGACGTTTCATGTGAAGCTCCTTTGTGAATTCGTGCGTTATTGGTGTTGATGTTGTGCCGCGCGGTGATGACTATCGTGGCTGACTGCAGTGCACCAAAAGCATGATTTCGAGGCGTCTGAGAATTTCTGTGCAGAAGTCCGCAGAACGCATAATTGTGAGCGACAACTAGGGCGTGTCTCGTAAATTTTCTTGATAGAGCTGGGATCGTGGAGCCATGTCACGCTTCCAGCTCCTTACGGATGACCAATGGGAACTCATCGCGGATCTGATGCCCGGCCCGACGGGGAGAAAGGGCCCCCCGTTCGCCGATGCCCGCACGCTGGTCGAGGGCTTCATTTACCGGTATCGGTGCGGGATCGCGTGGCGCGGCTTTCCCGAAGCCTTCGGGCCGTGGCAGACGGTATGGCGGTGGCACCGCCGCATGGCCGGTGATGGCGCCTGGGATCAGGTGCAGCAGCGGCTACACGCGCTCGCGGATCGCGAGGGACTCATCGACTGGTCGGTGTCGGTGGACTCCACGATCGCGCGTGCGCATCAGCACGCGACGAACGTGTCACGCCTAAAAAAGGGATTCGTCGAATTACAAGAATCTGCTGATCGAGCCGCTTGACAACGCGGTAGGCCGCTCCAGGGGTGGCCTGTCCACGAAAACGCATCAGCTGGTCGATGGGCAGGGTCTGCCGCTTGTGACGATCTGCACCGCAGGTCAAGACGGGGACTCGCCGATGTTCGTCCCGCTCATGGAGCACGTGCAGATCGGCCGCCGCACCAGACCCGATGCGGTCTTGGGTGACAAGGCGTACTCGTCACGCAAGAACCGCGAGTATCTTCGAGAGCATCGCGTCGAGGCGGTCATTCCTGAGCCCCGCGACCAGCAAGCACACCGAAAGCGCCGCGGCCGTACCGGTGGCAGGCCACCGAAATTTGATGCCGAGAAATACCGGGGCAGGAACGTGATCGAGCGTGGCTATTGTCGGCTCAAGCAATGGCGCGGGCTCGCGACCCGTTACGACAAGCTCGCGATTGTGTACCGGGCCGCGGTCGTCCTCAACGGGGTCGTAGCCTGGCTCAACTATTTACGAAACATACCCTAGCCGCGCATGGCGCCGGCTGGGCAGGCAGCAGGCTGTCGGACTCCGCAGCAACCGCGTGATGCTCGAACGGAAACCAGCCGAGCATCACGCGGTGAAGTCAGGGCTGCCTATCACAACCCTGAGGAGTGTTCAGAGCCCCAGCTTCGGGCGCATCCAGGCCGCAAGCTCGCTGATCGCCTGGTCAGCCTCGGGCGCGGTACCTCCCAGGAAGTGGAAGACATGCTGCATCTCAGGGTAAACGTCAAACTTGATCTCCCCACCGGCTGCACGCACCTTCTCCACGAAACGCCGGCTGTCGTCAAGCAGGGTCTCATCGCCTCCGACCTGCACGTAGAAGGGAGGGAGCCCCGCTACATCCGCATAGCGCGGTG